>CABRWN010000025.1 GCA_902474645.1 uncultured Collinsella sp. | reverse complement strand
AGCGTCGTGTTCTTGCGCGTAATGATGCCGATCTCCATGTACTCGTCCACATCGAGCGGAATCGAGATGATGCCGGGGCCGTTGAGCTCGTGACTGATCACGCCTGAGCATACCGTGTAGCCGTTGAGGCCCATGGCCAGGTTGAACAGCGTCGCACGGTCGCGCACGCGGATATTCTTGCGGCGCTCAAACGTCGAGGTCAGCTCCTCGGAATAGTAAAACGAGTTGTAGCTGCCCTGCTCGTAGGACAGGAACGGGTAGTCTTCCAGATCCTCGAGCGTCACGCTGGAGCGGTCCGCCAGCGGATGGTCGGCACACACGAAGACATGCGGCGTGGCGCAGAAGAGCCCTTCGAATACGAGCTCGTTGGCCACCAGCATGCGCTCGATGACCTCGCGATTATGCTCCGACAGATACAGGATGCCGAGCTCGCTTTTCATATGCGCGACGTCCTCGATAATCTCGTGAGTCTGCTCCTCGCGCAGGGTAAAGTCGTAACGCGCGGCATCGAACTCGCGGATCACGTCGACAAACGCGTTGACGGCAAAGGAATAATGCTGGCAGCTCACACTAAAGTGCGGCACCTGCTCGGATGCGCCCTTGTACTTGCCCTCGAGCAGGTCGGCCTGGTCGAGTACCTGGCGCGCATAGCCCAAGAAGGTCTCGCCTTCCTCGGACACAATGACGCCCTTGTTGGTGCGCTCAAAGATGTGCACACCCATCTCGTTTTCGAGATCGCGAATCGACGCGGTAATCGAAGGCTGCGACACAAAGAGACGGCGCGAGGCCTCGGTAATGCTGCCGCATTCGGCAACTTTGACGACATATCTGAGCTGCTGGAGCTTCATGGCTGTCTCCTTAGCTGTTCGCGAGATTCGCGTCGGCTGCACCCTCCTGACGCATAAACGACGGCATCTCCCCCGTCGCGGCGCAGGCGGCAATCTGATGCAGAGCCCCGGCAACCGCATCATCTGCCGCAGCGCCGATATGCCAGCGTGCGGCAGCCGTGACGGCCTCGTTGGCATTGGCGACTGCAACGGAGTTGGGAACGGCATCGATCATGGGCAAATCGTTATCGGAATCGCCAAATACGGCCACCTCGTCGGGCGTCAGGCCCAAGGCGCGCGCCAGCTCCAGCGCAGCGCAACCCTTGTCCCAACCATCCGGAAGGATGTCGAACAGGCGCACTCGGTTGTTGGGAAACACGAACGAGAGTTCCGGCACCTCAGCGGCAACGCGCTCGCGTAGCTCCGCGAGCTCCTCACGCGAACGGGCACTCCAGATATTCGCCTTAAACACCGGCGCGTCATCGACGACGGGACGGCACGGGGCTTCTTCGCCTTTGAGCCACGCATTGCCGCCCGACTCCATAGCGCGACGCACACGCTCGGGATTGCTCGTCACGCAATAGGCATCGTTGCCCCAAAAGTCATCGCCCAGGCTGTAGACTTTTAGAAATGTATCGTCGGTCTCTTGCTCCAGATAGTCGGCCAAACGCATCAGAGCATCGTTGTCGATTGCGCGCGAGGCGACTACTTCGCCGTCGACAAACATCACCTGGCCGTTACAGAACGCACCGGTCGAAAAACACTCGGAACGGTTTTTGAACATCCAGCCCATCGCGGACGGCTGACGACCCGAAACCGGCCCAAAGTGCAGACCCGCCGCCTGCATGGCATGAATGCCCTCGATGGCGTAGTCGCTGGCGCCGTCATGCCCGGCTGGAATCAGCGTATCGTCCATATCGGTCAGCACAAGTTTGATCATAGAGTCCCCCAGTCATTTTCACCGCAACCATTGTAACGGTGCGCTAGTATAGGGAACAACAGATTCGATGCGGGAGTGCCGGCGGTGCAAACCACAAGGCTGAGAGGGCATGGGGCCCAATCCTTTGAACCTGTCAGTTAATGCTGGCGTAGGGAGCATGCCGCCTTTACAGGGGCGCTGTCTATGCACAGCGCCCCTTTTCTATGCCAAGGAGGCATGTGCAGTGATTGATTCGGAACAGCTTAAGCAAAATGTGGTCAAGGCCGTGGAGGAGATTCGCGCCACCAATCCGATGGCCGGCTCCATCACCAACACGGTGACGATCGACTTTGTCGCCAACGCACAGCTCGCCGTGGGCGGATCGGCCGCCATGGTCTATCTGCCCGACGAGGGCGAGGCGCTCGTTGCCGGCGGCGGCGCCATCTATCTCAATATGGGCACGCTCTTCCCCATCTACGAGCAGACGATTCCCCGCGCGGCCAAGGCGGCACACGACGCCGGCAAGCCCTGGGTGCTCGATCCGGTGGGCCTAGGTATCGGTAGTCTGCGCACCCAGCTGGTAAACGAGCTCAAGCAGTACAAGCCCGCCATCGTGCGTGGCAACGCCTCCGAGATTATCGCGCTCGCCGGCCTGTGGGGTCTTGAGGGCGAGGCGGCCGATCTGAGCCGCGTACGCGGTGTCGATACCACCGACACGGTAGACGCCGCCCGCGATGCCGCGGTGGCGCTCGCCCACTACACCGGTGGCGCCGTAGTCGTCTCGGGCGAAGTCGACCTGATCACCGACGGCACGACCGTGGCCAAGTCCCACGGCGGCAGCCCGCTCATGTCCAAGATCACCGGCTGCGGCTGCTCGCAGGGCGGCGTGCTGGCCGTGTACGTCTGCGTCACCGATCCGTTTACGGCAGCCATCTGCGGCACCGCGGTCTACAACGTTGCCGGCACGCGTGCCGCCGCCGTCGCCGATGCCCCGGCAAGCTTTAAGGTCGCCTTTATCGACGAGCTCTACCGCGCAACCGCCCAGGATATTGCCGACAACCAGCTCGAGCTCGAGGAGGCATAGGCCATGTCCGAGCCTGCAACCAATACCGGCATGAACACGCTCGTCGCCGTGGCCATCGCCCCGTGCGGCACCGGCGATGAACTCTCCGCCGAGGTCGCCGAGGTCGTGCGTGTTATTCGCGAGAGCGGCCTTCCCAACCGCACCACCTCGATGTTCACCGAGATCGAGGGCAACTGGGACGAGGTCATGCAGGTCGTGCGCGACGCAACCTTTGTGTTGGCGAGCAAGGGCATCCGCACCGAAGTCGTGCTCAAGGCCGATATTCGACCCGGATTTACCGACACCATGACCGGCAAACTCGAGCGCATGGAAGCACAGATCAAGAAACAGGAGGAAGCACGATGAGCATCCGCGACAACCTTGATATCTCGGCCTATCTGGTACTCGGCCCCGAAAACACGCTGGGACGTCCCGTGGGCGATGTGGTGGCCCAGGCGCTCGATGCCGGCTTTACCTGCATCCAGGTGCGCTCCAAGGTGGCAAGCGCCCGCGAGATCATCGCACTGACCGGCGACGCCGCACAGGCAATCGCTCAGGCCGGCAAGACCGGTCAGGTCGCCTTGCTGATCGACGACCGTCTGGACTGCGTACTCGCCGCGCGCGAGCAGGGCATTGCTGTCGACGGCGTGCACGTGGGTCAGAGCGACATTCCCGTCGAGGTCTGTCGCAAGCTGCTGGGACCCAACGCCATCGTGGGCCTTTCCGCCCGTTGCGAGGAGATGCTCGAGTACGTCAAGACCGCCGACATGAGCCTGGTCGACTACCTGGGCATCGGCCCGCTCCACGAGACCGAGACCAAGCGCGACTGCGGACGCGCGGCCGACGGCTCTATCATCACCAAGAGCTTCGAGGACCTGGCCGCACTCCACGCGGCAAGCCCCGTGCCCATCGTGGTGGGCGGCGGCGTCAAGACGGCCGACCTGCCACAGCTTAAGGCAACCGGCGTCGACGGCTTCTTTGTGGTGAGCGCCGTCTGCAGCGCCGATGACCCCTACGCCGCGGCCAAGGAGCTCGTCGACACCTGGCAGCAGGCATAGGCCGAGCAGCTGGTTCGCAGCCTCATATCTTCAGCAATGGAAAGCGCATCCCAGTTTGGACCTCCATTCCGGGATGCGCTTTCCGCCTAGATGGCGGCAGCAGCCTCTACCCTGCCAGATATGCCTCCAGCGCCGGCAAAGTCGCCTCCGCATCGTGGCGGCCGATCTGATAGATGCGCTCGAGCTCATCGGGCTCGCGACACAGCGACGGCACCTTCACCGATTCGCTCGGCCGCACCACAAAGATCTCGCCGGCAGCCTCGCGACGTGCCAGGTCATCGAGCGTGGCATTGTAGACCTCATGCCGATGCTCAAGCGCTGCGACAAACTCCGGATAGTGACGGAACACACGCCGTAGCATGGGCATCACGCTGTTGGGCTGCTTCGCAAAGCCCGCCGGCTGCGTAAGTACCACGATATTGCGGTCATACCCCTGCGCAAACAGCCATGCGCTGGGAATAGAATCGGCCACGCCACCATCCAGATACTTATGCCCGTCAATAGCAACGGGACGCGTCGCCACGGGAATCGCCGACGACGCCCGGATCCACTCGATATCCCGCTCGTCGCCATAGGGCAGGTCGTGGTAGACGGCCTTGCCCGTCTCGATATCGGTACACACGCACGTAAATCGCATGGGGCAGGCGCGATATGCTTCCAGGTCGATGGGATCGCGCTCGATAGGCACCTCGTGATAGGCAAAGTCGGCATTGAACATATCGCCGGTTCGCAGCCAGCTGGTCACGCTCGCATAGCGCTTGTCGGCGCAATAGGCCTTGTTATAGCGAATGGCGCGGCCGATCTGGCGCGATTTAAAGTTGTAGCCAAATGCCGCGCCCGCCGAGACGCCCACCATATGGTCGCAGGTCAAACCGTGCTCCATCCAAACGTCGAGCACGCCCGCCGTATACATACCGCGGTAGCCGCCTCCCTCGAGCGCCAGCCCCACCGTGCGCGTCATATTTGACTGTGCCATGCGACCATCTCCGTTCCTGTGTTTTGAAACGGGACAAGTATACCCGTCAACATATATCGTCCCAGTCGCATTTTTATCGAACATCGCATCGTCGCGCTACCGCTTGTCGAATAATAGCCGCCCACAGTATGTGCACCCATATATAATTGTGCACTATTGTTTACACTACTCAGCTGTTATCAACAGCGAACATTAGCCGGTAAATTAACCCAACAACGCAGCAAGGCGGGGGCCTGGATACACGCAAAGCGCCGAACAACAACGCATGTGCACAACGAGCTCGCCCGACGCAATTCGCCCGACCTCAGAAAGCCGCTTACGACATGGATACTGTCAGCAATTACACCGAAACGCTCGAAAAGACCGTCCGTGACCTTCTCGAGCGTCAGGATGATCTGATTAGGACCGCCTTTACCGACCAGCTTACCGGACTTGGCAACCGCGGCGGCTTTGCCCGTTCCCTCGAGGAGCTCTGGGAGCAGGACACCCCCGTTACCATGGCGTACATCGATATCGACAATCTCAAGCACTGCAACGACGTCTTTGGGCATGACGAGGGTAACCGCTATATTTTGCAGGTAAGCCTCTATCTCAAGCTGTATATGAAAGTGGACGAAGCGGCGTTTCGCATAGGCGGCGACGAGTTTGCCATCCTATCTACGATTGCGACCGAGGACGACCTCGCCGAACGTCTGGAACACTGCCGAACAGTCCTGCTCAAAAACAACGATTCCGAGATGCCCCGCTCGTTTAGCTATGGAGTGTCGTATGCCGACCCCGCCCTGGGCGAAGCCCCCAATCGCATGACGCTCGATGCCGACCATCGCATGTACGACTACAAGCTACGTCATGCCATGCACCTTGATCGACGCAATATCACGCAAGTCCACGCCGACGACTTCGAAATAAGCGATCGCATTTTCGACGCCTTTTCGATGCTCAACGAGGGCCGCTATTTCTTTATCGAGAACTTGGACAAACATCGCACCCTTTGGTCACAAGGCGCCTTGCGCGATCTTGGCCTTCCCTCGGAGCACATAGACAACTGTCGCGATTACTGGAAAACGCGCGTGCATCCCGATGACCTTGAGGCCTACATCAACGACATCGACCAGGTCTATAACGGCACAAAGCACCGTCGCGTCATGCAGTATCGTGTGCGCAATGCCGTCGGCGACTACGTCCTCTGCCGTGCTCGCGGGTTTCGCATCGACGGCAACGAAAATGTCCCCTCGCTCTATGTCGGCGAGCTCGTCAACCACTCACTTGCCGAAACCGTCGACGCCGCGACAGGCCTCGGAACCCAGCGCATGTTGGTCAATGCCATCGACGCCTGTCGTTGCGACCGTTGCGAGACGGGCCTTATAGCGGTGCGCGTTCGTGGCACGACAAAGCTCAACGAGCTCTACGGGGCCGAGGCTGTCGACAACATGCTCGCCGAATACGCAGGCCGCATGCTGTCGATCACCCGCGACAGGAGCAGGGTCTACCGTTCACGTAGCGTCCAGTTTGTCGTGCTCAGCAACGATTTGGACCACGAGGCATTCGAGCAACTGACCCGCCACCTTAAAGAGGCCGTTTTCGCTCCTGTGCAAATCGCAGGCGACACCATTGCTCCCGTCTGTCTTGTCGTCCCGACCTTTTACGAACGCCTGGACTCCCAAGCATCGACTGTTTTGGGCGAACTCGATCGTCGCCTTCGCACGGCCGGCGGACTTGTTCCCAACGACAGTCTGCCCATACCCGAGATGGAACGCAAAGGCGCCGTCGCCGAGCACCTCGACATGCTCACAGGCCTCTACCGCCCCAGCGAGTTTATGCGCCGTGCCAATGCCTTCATCAAGGCAAGGCGCGACGGTGCTTGGTGTATCGCCACCGTCGACATGGGCCACATGCGCCTATTTAACGAATGGTATGGACAGGCCGAAGGCGACCGTATGCTTGCCGATGTGGGCACGGTGCTCAAGGATATCGAGAACGCCGACATGGGTGTCGCGGGATACTGGGGACAAGACGACTTTTGTCTGCTCATACCCTTTGAGCACGATTTCGTTCACCGAGTCTATGCGCGCGTGCGCGAGGCTGTAGCCAAGCACAACGACGGCGTAGGTTTTTGGCCGTCCATGGGCGTTTACCCCATCGACTCCAATGAGGAGATCACCATCGATGCGCAGGCAAAGGCCATGTTTACCAATCGGCGCGCAAAAAACGACTTTAAGGAGCGCATTGCCATTTTCTGCCCCGCGGAGTACGAGCGCGAAGTCGCGTTCCACCACACGCTGACCGAATTCCAGTACGCGCTCTCAGATGGTCGTATTACCTACCACTTGCAGCCCCAGGTCGATATGGAAACCGGTGAGATTATTGGCGCCGAAGCACTCACCCGCTGGATTGACAAGGACGGCTCTCTCATTTCGCCCGCAACGTTTATCCCCGCACTCGAGGAAAGCGGCTTTGTGGTGACGCTCGACAAGTACATTTGGCAGGGTGTCGCCTCGTGGCTGCGCGAGCGCATCGATCGAGGGCTTCGTGTGGTTCCGGTTTCGCTTAATGTGTCGCGCGTGGATATCCTTGCCTGCGACGTTGCCGAGCATATGGGGGCGCTCGCCGCCCAATACAACCTACCGCCCGAGCTCATGCGTATCGAGATCACCGAGACGGCTTATACGGGAGAGTCCGAGGCCGTGGACAAACTGACGGCCGACCTGCACACCCGCGGCTTCTCGACCTATATGGACGATTTTGGCACCGGTCAGTCCACGCTCGCGATGCTCAAGAACGTCAACGTCGACGTCATCAAGCTCGACCGCGCCTTTGTACCCACCGATCGCGATCAAGGCCGCAGCACGCAAATCATTTCATCGATGCTCGAAATGGCGCAGTCGCTCCATCTGCCCGTCGAGGTCGAAGGCGTCGAGACAAATGAACAGGCGAACATGCTACGACAAATGGGCGCCCGCTACGCTCAGGGCTTCTTCTACTACCGCCCCATGCCGGCGAAGGATTTTGAGGCATTGCTCGATGGTGGCAATAACAACTGATACGCTCGCGCGCAAAACGCCACCGCCGAAGGGGGAATTTGCCTCCATTAGCTGACTTATATCCCCAATTCAAACCGAATTGGGGATATGATACAAACCATTGTTCCGCCCAAGGAGGTTATCCATCATGAACAAGTCATATCGCCTGGGTGAGCAATTGATTATTGCCTATCTCCAACGACTTGCGAATGGCATCTCGACCGCCGAACTCGATGTTGCCGCGCTGCCTGCTGAGCTACGCGCCGTTGGTGAGCAACTGCAAAAGACGCATGCCATCCTGCAACAAGAGCGCCAGCTGCTTGAGCGCAACGCCTATATCGATCCGCT
Organism: uncultured Collinsella sp.; assembly: GCA_902474645.1. Taxonomy (GTDB): domain Bacteria; phylum Actinomycetota; class Coriobacteriia; order Coriobacteriales; family Coriobacteriaceae; genus Collinsella. The sequence goes on along the minus strand of CABRWN010000025.1, from coordinate 9,088 downwards.
CACCAACTTGGGCAACCGCAGCGGACTCGACCGTCACGTCGAGCAACTCTGGCGCAAAGGCGACCCCTTCACCTGCGCCTATATTGACATCGACCATCTCAAGCATTGCAATGATAGGTTTGGCCACGCCGAAGGCAATCGCTATATTCTGAGCATCTGCCGCACGCTCTCCGAAACCATGGAGCACGATGAGATGCTGTTCCGTATCGGTGGAGACGAGTTTGTGCTTATCTCGCTCTCCGCAAACGAGACTGAACTCGAGCAGCGCTTGGAGCAGGTACGTGCCGGGCTGATCGAGGCGAGCTCAGATGGCAAGGCGCCCATGATCGCCAGCTTTAGCTTTGGCTGCTCGCGCGTCGATCCACTTGCCGGCGACACGCGTCGCCAGATGACGATGGATGCCGATCGCAAGATGTATCGCTATAAGCTTATGCATCGTGTACAGCAACCGGAAAACAATGACGCGCCGCAACGCCCAATCGTCGATCAGCTTCCCTGCAACGACCGGGTGTTCCAAGCGATCTCCATGAGCTCCGAGACGCGCTATCCGTTCATCCTTAACCTCGATACTGGAGAATCGCAATGGTCGGTTAACGCCGTGCGCGATTTTGACCTGCCTTCCCAGCACCCTTTTAGCTCACTCGACATGTGGCTCGCCCGCGTTCATCCCGAGGACCGCGACAACGTACGCGCCGAGCTCGACATGGTGATAAACGGCACGTGGCACTTCCACTACATGCAGTATCGCGTAATGGATGCCACCGGAAAATACGCGCTTTGCGACTGCACGGGCTACCGCTTGGACGGCACCGATCCCGAGCCCAGCATGTATGTGGGCATTATCGTCAACCGAAGCCTAGCGGATACGACCGACTCGGTAACGGGCCTGGGCGATGTCCACGCGCTGGTCAACGCTATTGGAGAGATGCGCCGCGTGCCGCACGAGGCAGGCTTTATTGCCATTAAGGTCGACGATATCGCCGAGGTCAATGCCCGCTTTGGATTCGATGCAGGCGACCGCGTGCTCGCCGAAAGCGCCGCCTGCCTCATGGATTGTTCGCGCGGCAAGGGCCGCCTGTTCCGCTCGACGGGGCCGACATTCGTGGCACTCTTCGATGAGCTCGGCCCCGAGGCAATCGATGAGATCGCAAGCGACATCGAACGGTTCCTGGGTTCTCCCGTGCTCATCGGCCCGCTTGAATATCAGCCGCCCATTCGCGTGGCCACGCTCCATCTGGACGGCGTCGACCGTCAGCCTGTTTCCATTTTGAACGAGCTTAAAGCGTTGCTTAAAGAGGCACCGCAAGTACCGGGCACCAAGCTGAACTAGCGTCGTGGGGCGCATGATAGTTAATTTCCGATCTCAGGCGAACACATTGGGCAAATAGGTCGTACCCGCAGTTAGCCGAACGCCCCCCGCAGTCTCTCCAGAGCCCGGGGGCACCGTTTTCCCAGTTGAAAGAATGGCGGAGATGCGGTTCGATGAGTCCGGTGGCCATACTCCGCCCACCGCCCGACATCCTTTCCCAGGCAAAGTCGAACGGTCGGTCCGTCTATTCCGTTTCCCCTAGGCCAGGACAGCGGGGGTTCCGGAGCCGCCCATTACATTCATTCGGGAGGCGCTAAATTCATATGGAACGAGAAAGAGTTGATCACCCGATTATTATTCCCGCCTTAAAAAGCAATCAAATATACGTCCCAATATCATTCCAGCACAACCAGGAATCCATTATTTGGCTAATTCAATAGCCCCCTCACCGCTCATTACCAAAATATGATCGGCGACATCGAGCAATCTAGAATCATGCGAAACGATCAAAAAGGCCTGACCTCGCTTATTTTGTTTAATGTACTCTATCAGGCAGCCACATGCCGATCCGTCAAGATCATTGGTCGGCTCATCGAGAATTACAAAATCCGCTTTTCGGCATAACGCCATAGCCAAGCGCAACCTTTGCAGCTCTCCTCCAGATAGATTAGAACATTTTTCCCATCTTATTTTATCAATTGGTTCGAAACCGCATTCCTTGAGAAACGACGCCATTAACTCATAGCTGATGCCGTATTCATGCAAATAGTCTTCAACTGTGTCACCGGGGACGAAAGCCGTTTGCTGCATAGCAGAGAAACACTCCGACCGAACTCGGTCAAGATTGATAGCGGTCAACTTTGTGCAATCGTACTCGATATTGTCATTTGCGTGCTCGTAAAAACCCAGGAGCAGCTTTAATAGTGTGCTTTTTCCAACACCATTAGGGCCTGTAATTACATACGTTCTGCCCACGTCAAATTGAAGATTCACCCCGCAAGTTATATCAACCAGCTCTTCGTCGCGAATTAAACTGAAGTCTAAATCTAGGACCTGTATGCGGCCCACATTATTAACCGCAAGGCAATTTCGGTAATCCCGTTTTCGCGCCTTTATTTCATTCAGCCTAGCTATTGATGCCCTCGTTTCCTGCAAAGACTGAAAGACGCCGATATAGTATTTGCCACAGCTCATCAATAGGGAATAATAAGAATTTATCATGGTAAATTCCCCAATTGTCATAGCTCCTGTGGCTATTCTTGCTCCCGAAACCAGCAACAAAACAGCTTGAAATCCTGCCGCCGCCATACGATCGCTAGAACTTACTATACTTTGTACTTTCGCGAGTGCAAGAACTGAAGGATAGTACGCAACATCAAACTGTTTTTCTACATGTTCGAAGCTGCTGTCATAACCGGCTAGCAGCTTAATCTCGAACGTCCGCGCGATACGTGATGCTATGGAGCTGAACAGGAACCCATCTTCCTCTTTCTTTTGAAATGAAGCAGCAAGCAGTGAGGGTTGAAGCATAAGCACCATAATGCAATACGCCCCAAGAAGCGTTATGCCGACGGTGCATATCGATAAATCGAGAGAAGCGATTAGCAAAAAAACCGCAATCATTGTAATCGCATTCATGAACAATGGAATCATGTTTATGACAACAAACGATGTTATTGAAGAGGTGTCCGAGTTTATTTTCTGAGCAGAGTACAACGGGGAAGTCGACTCTATGTCCGTAAGTGGCAAATGTTGAAAGTCTGACACGATTTCTTTTAAAAAACTGAAATACGAGAGGTTCAGGACTGACGTCTGGAGCATCTTTGCAAAGTAAGAGAAGACCGCCGAAATAATCCCCAATAATGCTATAGCAAAGGCTAAAATATAAATCGAATGCATGTCCTGACCGTAAACGAGCATATCAACAAACTGTCCGTTCAAATACGGTGACAGCGATGTCAGAGCATAGCTCACCAGAACCATGACCATCAGCATCTTTGCACCGTGGCATGACATCGTTGTTTTGACCACATGCCAGAACAACGCGCACTCGCCTCTCCGCCATTTGAAATGCATCATTATATCAACCACGCCTCTGAACAGGACCTTTTATTTGAGTTGTCAATTATATTCAACCCTCTATCCAAAGAACTGTCCTTTCGCAGCCGTAACACATAGTAATAAACGCCTGCAGTGTGGTCATTTCGATAGAGTTCGTAAACATCATCAATTGCCTCATCTACTGATGTCCACCTTGTTGGATTAGCCAAATACGCACTCCATGCAACACCCTCAACAAACGAAGAGCATGGATAGACCTCGTCATATCCCAGCAAAGACATCGTTCCCGACAACTCGCTGCTCATTATGTCTTGCACTATTGAGACTGCATCCAGGCTGTCCTTATCAGCACAAGCCATCATTCCCACCATCAACGCGGTACCATCATCGCTTAAATAATCTGGGAGCTTTTCGATAATCTCGTTGCTAACTCGGCATCCATCAAATCCCCCATCTCCGACAAAAGGATATTCAAGTCCATTGGGAATGGGGACCAGCGGAGGATTTGCAACAATATAGTCGTATTTACTATCAGGTTCGAGCTTCTCATACAAATTCCCTTGAACCGTTTTTATCGCACCGTCCAGCCCATTCAACTTGGAATTAAGCATGTTAGTTGCACAAGTTTCGGCGTTTATCTCCACCGATGTAACCGTCATGCCACCCGCTGCCATGATCAGCGACTGAATCCCAGAGCCCGCACACAAATCAAGCCCCTTCTTCCCGAGCTGAGGAGACAGCCGCCTGGCAAGTCCTAATGAATCTGGGCCGAAATATCTTTTAGGGTTTGGCCGTGGAGCATCCGCGACAATCCAGACACCTCTATATCGATTTAAAACCAGACCCGTTGAGTGGACAATCCCGTCCTCTAAAACAACGATGCCAGCGTCCACTAATAGTTTAATCAGCTCAATAAATGGCTTCATTTCAGCTTGCGCCACAGACTCTCCAAGATACAGAAGCCTCACTAGTCCTCGATATTCTTGGTTTACTTTACCCGATGCAAATAAGTGCTCAACAACATAAAACCTATCCCCCGCCACGGATATGCCCTCGAGTAAATCTGTTAAGCCAACCCTATCAAATTCTTTTGACAATTGACTGTATTGGTCCATTTTGTCGTCCATCCCGCTTCCGCTGGCTATCGTCTCATAAACACAAACCTAACTAGCCGCACGAACGACAAAGAAGCCAAGCTGAACAGAAGTAGAACCAAAACTTCAAAAACACTGGTATTCCAATCGCGTACCCAGCCCTCTACCGCCAACAAAAAAAACAGCAGCCCCATCCATAACGTCACAGAAGAAATCAACTTTGCGTAAGGGCGTATATCAATCCCGCTCTCCCTTTTTGTGACATCATATCCAGCAATTGAGCAGAGCCATCTTCCTCTTCTGTATTGGATTGAAAGGATAATCAGGGCAATCGAAGTCATCAAGCAGACAGCATCCCCTGTTTCCATAGAACTTCCTTTGCTTTCCGTCCTAGTTGCGCATTCACAATCGAATCAAACCAAGTGTGAATTACTCGATAGCAACCGCCTTCGTATAAACCATAGCCGCTGCAGCAGCATTAACGACTGCGCCGTAGTTAACACCAACTACGATGTCATAAACTGCAACTGCCCAAACTGCAGCCGGGAATATAGCAACTCCCACCGCTGGCTCCGGATCTTGACTGCCACCATTTAAGTTAACTGGACCAACCCGCGGATCAAAATCCATTTTTTACCTTCTTTCTAACTTGGCAATAGTCTCCAAAACTACAGATCGATCTGCAATTCTCTAATCTCCATATCACCTTCCATTAACTCATTAGGTATCACTCCCTTCAAGAGAGTGGGCGGCAAAAGACACCGATCTGTTTCGCTCACCGAATAGATCAGGTAATTCAGATCTCGCATTCCATCACTTTTCAAATCCTCTTGAGTCGTTTCGCTCTTAAAAACAAGCTCAAAGACCGACATGTAGTCACGAATTCCCTGCCATTGCTGCAAGTTTGGAATTACGCCAAATATTGAATATAGGAAGTAGGCATCTTCAACAATCGTTCTTACAAAAGCAATTTGCGTCATACACTCTTGCTGGTTGTCCTGAAGCTCCAATACGACTGATGATGAGCCGAAGTTATCCGAGATGTCATTGACCGTTTGAACTATAGACCCATCAACAATCGGAGACAGATACGAGCATCTCAGTGAAGCGGCTTTCGCGTAGTAGGGAATATACATGATATTGTTACGCTGATACAGAAATCTAGGTGCAAGATCGTCTAAATCGCCCTCGAGAAATAAGCCTGTTTTCCATATTTTCAAAATTGTATTTAGAACTTTATCGGCAACGATTGACCTATCGCTGCCGGACAACTTCTTATTGGCGCAAATTTCGTTAGCGATATCTTTAATGCACCGCCCTCCATCTATCAAATTAACGATAGCGAGCGCATCTTCATTGAGACGAATATAGTAGCTGTTCGCGGTCAAAACGCTACCGGTCTGAGTGTGCCTTACGCGTACGGCATACCGCATTCTCGGAACAGCACCCAGCATCTCTCTTTTCTTCATATTTCCTTACCCTACCTCTAGGAAATAGTAATTCATGCTTCCGTTCGCAAGTTCTACCGCCACCGACCATTTAAACCCAAACTGCTCGAGCCCAGATTCGCAGCCATCCTTCGTGATAGCGGCTACTCGACATGGCGTTTCCGAACCTTCCCAGCGCAACTCCGCAATTTGAATCCCCCTTTCCAATATAAATAAAACCAAACTGCTAGACCTGCCTCTTAGTGCAGCGCCCTTAGCCGTAATCAGCATTCCGCAAGGTTCGATGGAATCAGCCCTGATCAGGCAAACCTGATAACGCCCATCAAATAGAGTCTGCCTAATTAGACGTCCTCTCATCTTTCCATTTTGTATAGTTGAGAATGGGTCAAGCACGACATATTGATCCATGCTTTCATTGGCTCTATAAACAAAAGACAAAACCTCTTTGCAGTCGCTCTCTTTAGCCCTAACTGCTTTTACGCAACTTACCCCCGTGCACACGTGCAGCATCCTCCAATTCTTGAGATATATCTATGTTCCTTTCTTTGAAAAGAACAGGAAGCCCCTGTTGGATACTTGTGAAGTCCGAAAGCTCCTCTATACGAGCTAGGCACTTCTCGACAATTGGGTGCCGTAACGCATATCTATCTATTTCGAGATCAATATAGTCCCGCAGAGTATTTCGATTTAGATTCCAAATGGTAATCGGCAGGGAAGGAGACACCGAGAGCTCCCCATACGCATTGACGCATATTTGCGGAATTCTCCCTGTCTCCCTATACATATACAAATGATCTACGGGGTCACCCCAGGTAATCTGCATTTGAGAAACAGCATTGCGCGCGCTCAAATATGCAGCAAGCGCATCATTTTGCTCGGGCGTTAGGCACAGATCCTTATAATTCAGCTCACCTCGTCCGAGCGGCATCAAAGGCTGTGCTCTAAAATCACTTACACCTTCTTTTTCACAAAAACTTATTATTGAAGGGTATTCCCTTATATTCTTAGCATGGGGAAGAGAAGCAACTGCGACCCTTATTCCGTGTCTTCGTGCGATCTTAATCGCATCCAGTACTCGATGGAGCTTACCATTACTCAACCTCACATGGTCATAAGACGCATCTGAAAGCCCATCGAGGCTAAACTGCACTAAATCCAGTCCATCTCTTTTTAGGGCGTCAGCAATTTCTTCTGTCCAAAGAATGCCATTGCTGACCATTGACACGAGAGTGCCTTGATTAAGCTCCTTAACTAACCTCACGGCGCGACGAATCAAATCAAACCTAAGAATGGGCTCTCCGCCACAAATGCAAATCGACGAAAGATCAATCAAGGCAAGCTGTCGAAAAACGCTGATCAGTTCGTCATCATTCATTTCCTCATAGGCACATTCCCCGCCGAAATCAAAACAATGCCGACATCGCAAATTGCATCGATAGGTCACATCAACTGAGGCCGAGCTAAGATAATTCATATACAATCCGCTCTCTTTCGTGCTTACGAAATACTTAATTGCAATTAAGGACCTAGCAATTCTCGTTTATTTCTAATTATCTGTAATGAGTATGTAATGGATTCAAAAGCTGTAAGTTTGAGTCCTACATATTAAAGACATTGGCGGCTTCCTCGGACCTAAAGTGGATGGCAGATTCCCCAATCATGAAAACCGTTATATAAGCCCACGCTAAAACTCAATTTGATGTTTTTATTATAGGACAATCTTTCGCCTCATCTTTGTCTGTTTTAAGAAAAAGGACGATATGAAAGAAATAGGAGAATTTGTACCCTTTGGCTTGCTCTTTTGCAAACGTATTCCCAATACGTTTTAAACATGCGGCACTCGCCTTGAGGTCGAAATATAAACGGGGCGAGGCCGGACTACGTCACATACCGCAGGACGGGGGCACAGATCAGATTCACCTATCATGAATTCATCTGCGCGATGAAACTGCGCATGCAAATTTACCGCACTATGAACTACATCGTGCGGGACATGAAGGTGTCGACGACCCGCTAGCTTCACCCGCTTGAAAACACCCGCAAGCGACGGCAGCGCGAAAAGCAATTGGCCTCCGGCGAAACCTCTGCGGAGTTTTCGATCTCCGTATTTGTCGAACTGCCAGTTCTGCCACGCCGCCACTTCCTGCCCGCCGAGATCGTTCCTCAAGCCGCACAGCAGCCCGCCTTCTAAGACCTCAGAGTTCGCCATCGAAGGCGACCTGCCCAGACTCCTCACAATCGGCTTGCATGAGGCCCCGCGCTCCAACATCCTCTGGACCGTGTCCCTCTCGTACCTGGTGAGCGAGCCCGCCGTTGGCCCTCGGATGAAGCTACCGATCGAGACGGGGCGTATGATGGGCGGTCGCTGGAATCGCGCCCCACGCCATCTGCCCTCTCGTGCGATAATCCTCCGCAGAAGTCACCGACAGCAGAGGGAGTTTGTGATGAAGGTTCTTTTGGTCAATGGCAGTCCCAAGGCAAACGGCAACACCGCCCGCGCACTCGCCGAAGTCGCCGAGCAGCTCAATGCCGAAGGCATCGATACCGAGGTGTTTCAGCTGGGCGCCAAGCCCATTCGCGATTGCATCGGTTGTGGCCTGTGCGGCAAGCTTGGCGGTCGCTGCACCTTTGACGACGACGTGGTGAACGAGCTCATCGCTGCCGCCGAGCAGGCAGATGGTTTTGTCTTTGGCTCACCCGTCTACTATGCGCACCCCAGCGGACGCATCCTTTCGGCCCTCGATCGCGCCTTCTATGCAGGCGGGCATGCCTTTGAGCACAAACCCGGCGCCGCGGTCGCCGTCGCCCGTCGCGGCGGCACCTCGACCACCTTCGATGTGCTCAACAAGTACTTCACCATTAAGCAAATGCCCGTAGTTGCCTCCACCTACTGGAACAACGTGTTTGGCCGCGTGCCCGGCGACGCCGATGGGGATGCCGAGGGCCTTGCCACCATGCGAAACATCGGCAAAAACATGGCCTGGCTCCTGCGCTGTATCGAGGCAGGACAGGCCGCCGGTATCAACGCACCCGAGGCAGATCGCGCAACGACCAACTTCATTCGATAAGTCCAGCGGCGGTAACCTCGATGTCCTATCAATGTCAGCGAAAAGCCAGCTGATGAGGCAAGGTGCCTTGAAAGAGGAGGGCGCTGGGCTTTTGCCCGCGCCCGACGA
>CABRWN010000024.1 GCA_902474645.1 uncultured Collinsella sp. | reverse complement strand
CCCGCTTCGTTTGTTAGTGCAAAGTAACCTGACCCTTTTGCACCACCACAAAGGTGCCTGGCCCCTTTGTGGTGGTTGGCGGCTAAGCGGTGGGGAGTTCTGACGTGTTAGCCGGCTGCTGCGGCTTGAGGTGGGCGTTGCGCCAGATGATCTGGATGATGTAGCCGAGCATAAAGACAAAGGCCACGCCGCTGATGAAGCCGCCTACGAGGGGAAGCCCCGTGAGGGCGCCGGCGATCACGCCGCCGATGGCTGCCATGGCGTAGCGGTTTTGGCTGTGTCCGACCATGCGGGCGATCGCGCACCCCGCAAAGGCACTCGACACCAATGCGATGCCGATAACGCCGCACAAGAGGGTTCCGGCAAGCGACAGACCAGCGATAGAGATAATCAGCAGTAGGACGGCGGGGGCGATAGCAATCGTAGCCAGAAGACCGCTCACCCACAGAGGCGTGGGGTGCTGGTGGAGCATGCCGGCGGCGCCGGCGGTCGCGCGCGGAAAGACGAGCTCGAGCAGCAGAGCGACAAAGCAGGTCGAGAGTGCCGCGGCGACGATGCCGCCGATGACATCGTTAACGGTGGAAGTATCCTCGTTCTCGGTGCGGTCGATCTTGAGCGCGCCGACCTCGGCTCCCGCGGCGCGCTCGGGGTCCTCGGAGACGTGCGCGTTCACGGTGCCGGTGATGTGGGCGTTCTTGCCCAGGATGAGCTTGTCGGCCCAAACCTCGACATCGCCCTCGACGGTGCCATCGATGGTCACCGTATCGCCCGCAAGCGCTGCCGACTTGGTGGAGCCGCGCAGGGCAACCGTCTCGCCTATCGCATAGAAACAGTTGGCGGTGCTGTCGGAATTGAGCACGACATGCTGACCGGCTACCGTCACACTGCCATCAACCGTGGTCTTGGCAACGTCGATGGTGCGCGCCGCAAGACGAATGGCGCCGCCCACCGTGCAGTCGCGGATCGAGAGAGTATCGCCCGCGGCGATGATATCGCGGTCGATGGACGTGTCGTCCAAGTTGAGGGCCTGACCTACCCAGTACAGGTCACCCTCGACGCCAGACGGATCGACGTCATTGTCGGTCGCAAGTACGTTTCCTGCGGTGTCCGTGCCGGCGAACGACGCCGTTGGAAGCACGGTGATCGCCAGCGCGATGAGCGCGAATAGGATGGTGATGCGGCCCCATGCTTTACGGCGCTGGGTCAACGGGAATTGATTGCAGGGCATAGTGAATCCTTCGTTAGATACTCGGCATATATCTAACAGGGTACCCAACGCGTGGGCGCTCTAAAAGAACCTCTCGGTTGCATTTCGAAGGGTTGTTCCGCACTGTCTACTTTTTACGGTGCAAGAAGCGCGCGATATCTTCTTCAGTGGGGCTTTTGATGTCAAAGCGCAGTGAGAGCCAGCGCAGACCCATGGTCACGACAACGCATACGACCAACGCGACGACATTGCTGACCAAGCCACTCATAACGAGGCTTACATAGCTTGCCGATCCGGCGATGGCGGCGATGGCATAAAAGTTAGTGCGTTGGAAAATGCCCGGAACCACGCCCATAAAGCCGTCGCGCAACATTCCGCCGCCCACCGCGGTGAAGAAGCCCATCATGATGCACACCGCCGGCGCAAAGCCGTAGACTAGCGCCTTGTCTGCTCCAGTGGCGGCGTAGATGCCGACCGAGATGATGTCGAGCAGGGGAATGAGTTTTTCGGGTTTGTCGACGATTGCCGGGAAAATATAGATGATGGCTGCCGTGGCAATGGAAAGCGGGAGTGCCATCGGCTGGTTGAGGATGTAGACGTTGCCCACCTGCAGCGTCATATCGCGCAAAAGACCGCCGCCCAGACCGCAGACCACCGCGAGCGCGACCGCGCCCACCAGGTCGAGCTTGTGCTCGCGCGCAACCAGCACACCCGAGATCGATGCAGCGACAACAGCGAACATCTCGAGCCAAAACGGAATAGCGACCATGGCATCCGATGCATGCGAGGTAATGGTCATAGCGGCGACGACGGGCAAGATGGGGTCCTTTGAGTTACGGGTTTAGACAATGCCCGTACATAGTACATGTTCGACGCCGATTGCGACCCTATTGCTCGGCAAACGGTCGGGACTGGATGCGTGCGTAGGCACCATGTTTGGGGATCTGGGTTGATGTTGAACGCGATGGGGGCGTGGCTGAATAGGAGGGATGTCCAAATTTTGAGCGGAGCTCAAAATTTATCCGGTCGGCTTGCGCCGACCGCGCTGCGCTAAAAACGCGCCACTGGCGCGTTTTCTTTACGCTCCGCGCCCTGGCGGGTTCGAATCCCTCCTCCTCCACCGTATTTGCTTGTTAGGGACTCAAAACAAAAAAGCTCCCATTCTTGGGAGCTTTCTCAACCAAAATGGCGGAGGAGGAGGGATTCGAACCCTCGTGACCTTATACAGGCCAAACGGTTTTCGAGACCGCCGCATTCAACCACTCTGCCACCCCTCCGCGTGGGGTAAAAACAAAGCAGGCTCAAAGGCCTGCTTTGGAATTAACTGGCGGAGAGTCAGGGATTTGAACCCTGGAGACGCTTTTGACGCCTACACGATTTCCAATCGTGCTCCTTCGGCCACTCGGACAACTCTCCGTTAAATGCGAAAGTTAGTATACACGAGGAATCGTAAGGTGCAAGCCGAAAACTTAGCATTTTTTGATCCACAGTGTCTCGCGCTGTGCCTAAAACGCGCGGCACATGCAGTCTGACCAGCAAAATCATGCTAAGCGAATTGCTCAAAAAAGGACTTTATAGACCACGAGCAAACGAATTTAAAATTTTTTTGGCGATTCATTAGACCACTGGTATGCATTTTGCGACCACAGCCTTGTGCCCGTTGACCTGCGGCTTGGCTCAGCTTGTCCCCGCGGCGTCGTATCTTGTCCACAAATCCGTCAAGCTCTTGGTCGGCATTTGGTTGGAATGCGCATGAAACGTGGTGCGAGCATGGGCATATGTGGAGGTCATGAGGTTGTAGCTGCATATTCTTGCGGCCTGGGAGGTTGAAAGATATTATTACCAAGTCTTTTCCTGCTTCAGGCGCACCTTCACGACCTGAAGCCACATTTGCCCAGAGGAGGTGACAATATGAAGGCTTATGAACTGCTGTTCTTTGTTGACCCGTCGCTCGACCCCGAGACTCGTCTCGCTGTTATGAAGCGTATCGATACCACGATCGCTGAGGGCGCTGGCAAGGTCGACTCCGTTGACGAGTGGGGCAAGCGCAAGCTCGCCTACGAGATCAACGACCTCACCGATGGTGACTACACCCTCATCAACTTCCACGCAGATCCTACCCAGATCGCCGAGCTTGATCGCGTCCTGCGCATCACCGACGCTGTGGTCCGCCACATGATCGTCCGTCGCGACGACCAGGAGTAAGACTGTCGTTTTGGACTGGGCTTGTGCCCCAAGAGGAAGTAGTGAGTTATGAGCATCAATCGAGTGAACATCACCGGTAACCTCACCCGCGATCCCGAGCTGCGCGCCACCGCCGGCGGAACCCAGGTTCTGTCCTTTGGCGTCGCCGTCAACGATCGTCGCCGCAATGCGCAGACTGGCGAGTGGGAGGACTATCCCAACTTTGTCGACTGCACTATGTTCGGCACCCGCGCCGAGGCCGTGAGCCGTTTCCTGGCAAAGGGAAACAAGGTCGCGATCGAGGGCAAGCTGCGCTACAGCTCTTGGGAGCGCGACGGCCAGCGCCGGAGCAAGCTTGAGGTCATCGTCGATGAGATCGAGTTTATGAGCTCCCGTGGTGGCCAGGGTGGCTACGATCAGGGCGGTTACGCCCCCGCAGCTCCCGCGCCCGCAGCGCGTCCTGCCGCACCGGTGGCTACGCCGCCCGCGGTCGACGTCTACGATGAGGACATCCCGTTCTAAGGGTTGTTCACCTATTTTTGAGTGAGAGGCGGCTTCGGTTCGCCGAAGTTGCCAAATGAAAGGTATTTTGACATGGCTAATGATTTTTCTGCACGTCAGCCGCGTCGTAAGTACTGCCAGTTCTGCAAGGAGAACACTGAGTTCATCGACTATAAGGATACTCAGCTTCTCCGTAAGTACATGACCGATCGTGGCAAGATCAAGCCCCGTCGCGTCACTGGCGCTTGCACGCAGCATCAGCATGACATCGCCAACGCCATCAAGCGCGCCCGCGAGATGGCTCTCCTGCCGTACACCGTCCCCGTGGTTTCCTCTCGTGGCAACCGCGACCGCGGCTAAGAAGGGAGACGCATCATGAAGGTTATTCTTCTCGATGAGATCAAGGGCAAGGGCGGCGAGGGTGACGTCGTAGAGGTCGCTCAGGGTTACGCTGAGAACTTCCTGTTCCCCAAGAAGCTCGCTGTTGCCGCCACCAAGGGCAACCTCAAGCAGCTTGACGAGCGTCGCAACAACATCGCCAAGCGCGAGGCCGTCCGTCTGGCTACCGCCAACGAGACCAAGGCTGCCTTCGAGGGCAAGACGGTCACCGTTGACGTCAAGGTCGGCGACGAGGGCATCCTCTTTGGCTCCGTTACCGCCGCTATGATCGCTGATGCCATTAAGGCTCAGCTCGGTATGGACATCGACCGCAAGCGCGTCGAGCTCGGTAAGCCCATCAAGGTTGCCGGTGCCCACACCGTTGCCATCTCGCTGTACCGCGAGATCAAGGCCGAGGTTGTCGTTCTCGTCGGCGTTACCGCCGAGGAGCTCGCTGCCGAGGCTGAGGTCGAGGAGGCCGCTGAGGTCGCCGAGGCCGAGACCGCCGAGGTCGAGACTGAGGCTGCTGCCGAGTAGCATTTGCTGCAACGCAACAATCTTGTTCTAAGAAGGGCGCTCTGGGAAACCAGGGCGCCCTTTTGTTTTTTGCGCTGAGTGAGTGTCATGGTGAACGTTGTGTCGAAGTCCTATATACAGGACCGTTCATCCGTTTGGTTCGGTGATGATTGGCGGCGCGCGGCGCGTTTTGGGACCGTGGCTGATACTATGGATGCTCGCAAGCGATATGAATGAGGATGCTCATGGCATATGACGATAGGGAGACCGGGCTGACGGTTGAGGACCGCGGCTCAAAGTTGGGTCTTCCCCAAAACCAAGATGCAGAGGCCAATGTACTGGCCGCTATGCTGCTATCGCCCGAGGTGGTCGAAGAGGCCCAGGTCGAGCTGCAGCCTGATGACTTCTACCGGCCCATTCATAAGACCATCTATACCGCGATGGTCGATATGTACAACAGCCGCATTCCCATCGACTCCATCTCGCTGATCGATTACCTGCGAAGCATCAATAAGCTCGATGCCGTGGGCGGCGAAGCGTACATTTTGGAGTTGATGGGTCAGACCCTGTCGCTCGTCAACTGGCAGCACCATGCCGCCATCGTTCGCCGCGATTCGATGCTGCGCGAGCTGATCGGCGCCACCAACGAGATTAACGCGCTGGCCTATAACGCCCCCACCGACACCAAAGAGGTCGTGGAGCTAGCCGAGAGCAAGCTGCTCAAGGTCACGGCACGCGAGGTCAAGTCGAGCTACAAGACGCTGACCGAGTTTATGGTCGAGGCCTATAACGAGGCCGAGGAAGTGTGCCAGGCCGGTGGTCAGGCGGCGGGCGTGCCCACCGGCTTTCCGTCACTCGACCGTATGCTCATGGGTTTTCGCGAGGGCCAGCTCATCATCATCGGCGCCCGTCCTGCTGTAGGTAAGACGTCGTTCGCTCTGAACCTGGCACTTAACGCTGCCGCTGCCGGTTATACTGTCGGCTTCTTCTCTCTGGAGATGTCGGGCAAGGAAATTGCCCAGCGTCTGATTTGCGCCTACGCCATGATCTCGATCAGCGACTTCCGCATGGGCCGCATTAGCCCCGAGCAGTGGGCCAATATCAACGAGGCCACGCAGACCTTGTCCAAGCTCGATATTCTGATTGATGATACGCCCGGCACCACAGTGACCGAGATTCGCGCCAAGAGTCGCCGCATGCTCCATAACAAGGAGAAGGCAATCATCATTCTGGACTACCTGCAGCTGGTGAGTCCTCCGCCGGGACGTCGCTCCGAGAGCCGTACCGTCGAGGTCTCGGAGATGTCGCGTGGTCTGAAGATCATGGCCAAGGAGCTCAAGATCCCGCTCATCGCGCTGTCGCAGCTCTCGCGTCAGGTCGAATCCCGTACCGGCAAGCGTCCGCAGCTTTCCGACCTTCGTGAATCGGGCTCCATCGAGCAAGACGCCGATATCGTTATGTTTTTGGACCGCTCCGCCGACGAGGCCGAGGCCTCGCGCGACGATCGACCCGACGAGGGCGTTACGCGTATCGTCGTGGCCAAGAACCGTTCGGGCCCGATCGGCGACGTCGACCTGATGTTCCTGCCGGCATCCACCAAGTTCTATGAGCTTGATGGGGCACATGCCGAGGAGTAGGACAGGCGCCCGTTGCACGGGTATACTGGGAATGTTTTGTGCTTCTGCGTGCCGGCGTGGCGCGCAGACAGTCCATGAATGTAAGGAGTAAACATGCCGTCAACCGTTTTGGTCGGTGCCCAGTGGGGCGATGAGGGCAAGGGTAAGATTTGCGACCTGGTCGCCGGCGACTTCGATGCCGTCGTGCGCTACTCGGGCGGCAACAACGCCGGTCACACCATCGTCGTCAATGGCAAGAAGTACGGCCTGCACCAGGTGCCCTCCGGCATCATGTATTCCGACCACGTGTCGGTGATCGGTAACGGCTGCGTCGTCAACCCCAAGGTTGTCCTTGAGGAGATCGACATGTTCGAGGCCGACGGCATCACCACCAAGAACCTCAAGATTAGCGGCAACGCGCATGTCATCATGCCGTACCACATCGATCTGGATGGCGCCTTTGAGCGGAAACTCGGCAAGAAGAACATCGGTACCACCAAGCGCGGCATCGGTCCGTGCTATCAGGACAAGATGGCCCGCATTGGTCTGCGCATGCAGGACATGCTGGACGAGACGCTGTTCCGCGACAAGTTGGAGATCGCTCTCGCCCGCGTGAACCCCGAGCTCGAGCTCATCTACAACCTGCCCACCTACACCGTGGACCAGATTTGCGACGAGTACCTGCCGATGGCCGAGCGCCTGCGCCCCTACATCACCGAGACGAGCCTGCTGCTCAACAACATGATCGACGAGGGCAAGGACCTGCTGTTTGAGGGCGCCCAGGCGACGCTGCTCGACATCGACCACGGCACCTATCCGTACGTGACGTCTTCCAACTGCACCGCCGGCGGCGCCATTACCGGCTCCGGCGTCGGCATGAAGAACGTCGATCGCGTGCTGGGCGTCATGAAGGCTTATATCACCCGCGTCGGTTCGGGCCCCATGCCCACCGAGCTTTCCTATGAGTCCGAGGCTGGCCACACGCTGACCGAGGAGGGCTATGAGTACGGCGTGACCACCGGTCGCCGTCGTCGTTGCGGCTGGTTTGACGGCCCTATCGCCAACTATGCCTCGCGCGTCAACGGCCTCACCGACATCGCCGTGACCAAGCTCGACGTGCTTTCGGCTTTCGACACCATCAAGGTGTGCGTGGCCTACGACGTCGATGGCGAGCGTTACACGAGCGTGCCCGAACACCAGGTGCGCTTTGAGCATGCCAAGCCCATCTACGAGGAGCTCCCTGGCTGGAAGTGCGATATCACCGGTTGCCGCAGCTTTGACGAGCTGCCGCAGGAGGCTCAGGACTACGTGGCGTTTATCGAGGATCTGGCACACACCCGCGTGACGTTCATTGGCGTTGGCGCTGGTCGCGAGCAGATCATCAACCGATTCTGGAAGTAATCGGGACTATTTGGTTATTGCGATATACCCCTTTGCAGCCCGGACGGGCGGCCGAGGGGTATATTTGCTTGCAAAGGGCTCGCGCGGAGCGGGCCGTTAATCCATAGAGGAGGCACCCTTGAAGGCGGACACTCAAACCATCGACATCCTGTTGTTGGGCAGCGGCGGCCGTGAGCATGCTTTGGCAGCCAAGCTCGCAGCATCACCGCGCGCCGGCAAGCTCTACATTGCGCCGGGTAACGGCGGCACCGCGAGCTGCGGCGAGAACGTTGTTCTCGACGACTGCGATCCTGCGGCCGTGGCGGCGTTTGCTCAGAGCCACGGATGCGGACTCGTGGTAATTGGCCCCGAGGCTCCGCTCGTGGCGGGCGTGGCCGACGCCGTGCGCGCGGCGGGTATTCCCTGCTTTGGCCCGGGTGCCGAGGGCGCCCAGATGGAGGGCTCCAAGCTGTTCTCCAAGCAGCTCATGGAGCGTGCGGGCATTCCGACGGCAGCCTATGGTTCGTTTACCGACGAGGCTTCGGCTCTCGCCTACGTGCGCGAGCAGGGCGCCCCGCTGGTCGTCAAGGCCGACGGCCTTGCCGCGGGCAAGGGCGTTATCGTGGCGACCGAACTTGAGCAGGCCGAGGAGGCCGTGCGCGAGTGCTTTGGCGGCACCTTTGGCGATGCCGGCAACACCGTGGTTATCGAGGAGATGCTGACCGGTCCCGAGTGCTCGCTGCTGGCTTTTACCGACGGCAAGACCGTGCGCCCCATGGCCACCTCGCAGGACCACAAGCGCGCGCTCGAGGGCGACAAGGGCCCCAACACCGGCGGCATGGGCGTCTACAGCCCGGTGCCCATCGTGACTGACGAGGAGCACGCCACCATGGTGAAGGTCATGGAGCAGACCGTTGTCGAGCTTGCTGCCGAGGGCATCGACTACCGCGGCTGCCTGTATGGCGGCTTTATGCTCACTCCCGCCGGCCCCAAGGTGCTGGAGTTTAACGCCCGCTTTGGTGATCCCGAGACTCAGGTCGTGCTCCCGCGCCTTAAGAACGACCTGGTCGAGGTCATGCTGGCTTGTGCCAACTGCGAGCTCGATCAGATTGAGCTCGACTGGCGCGACGAGTGGGCCGTGGCCGTTGTCCTGACGAGCGCGGGCTATCCCGGCAGCTACGAGAAGGGCAAGGTCATCACTGGCATTGAGGATGCCGAGGCCATGGAGAACGTGACCGTGTACCACGCGGGCACTGCCGTGGTGGACGGCCAGCTCGTGACCAATGGTGGCCGCGTGCTTGCCGTGACCGCTCTGGGCGACACGTTTGAGAACGCTCGCAACCTTGCCTACGAGGCCTGCGAGAAGATTGATTTTGAGGGCAAGACCCTGCGTCACGACATCGGCCTGCGCGCGCTGCGCGGTCGCGACGCCTGGGATGCCTAAAATCCGAGAGGAATGAGACGGATGGACGAGAAGAACGAAGAGCTCGTGGACGCGCAGATCGTCGAAGAGGACAGCCGCATGTATGGGCACGCCGAGGGCGAGCCTGGCGGCGAGGTCGCTGACGAGCCGGCGCTGGTGCTGGGCGACGACGACCCGCACGATGCCGAGCTGCACGAGAAGATTCTTTCGGAGGAGTGCGCCTGGAAGGGCAAGATCCTTGACGTCCACCGTCTTGAAGTTGAGCTGCCCAACGGTCACCGCAGCGCCCGCGATATCGTTCGCCATCCGGGCGCGGCGGCCGTTGTGGCGCTTACCGAGAGCGGCAAGATCGTACTGGTGCGTCAGTACCGTACCGCCATCGACCGCGTGACGGTCGAGATTCCCGCCGGCAAGCTCGATCCAGGCGAGGATCCGCTCGATTGCGCTAAGCGCGAGCTGCACGAGGAGACGGGCTTTAGGGCCGGTCGCATTCGCTTTTTGACGTCGATTGTCACGTCTTGCGGTTTTTGCGATGAGATCATCCACATCTACTTGGCTACCAAGCTCGAGTTTGATGCGCCCAACCCCGATGATGACGAGTTTGTCAACGTGGACCTGGTGCCACTGCACGAGCTGATCGACGCCGTGCTCGACGGCAAGATCGAAGACGCCAAGACCGTCGTAGGCGCCTTGGCCTGTGACAGCATCGCACACAGGCTGGGCGGAACTGAGCTTTAAAAGCGAGGGCGACCCTGTGGCAAACACTACTGATTGTTTTGCCCCAGGGTTTTACGTTGTTGTTTTATCTCCGAGGACTGCATGTTTAGAAGGTTTTTGTCTTATTACGAGCCCCAGATGGGGCTTTTTGTTGCTGATACTGTTTGTGCTCTGGTGCTTGCCGCCATTGACCTGGCGTTCCCCATTATTCTGCGCAATTTGACCGGTGGGCTGTTTACTCAGGGTCAGGCTGCCATTATGCAGGCGCTCGGCATGATCGCGGTGGGCTTGGTGTTGATGTATGCCGTCCGCTGCGCCTGCCGCTACTTTGTGAGCTATTGGGGTCACGTGATGGGCGCGCGCATGGAGTCCAAGATGCGTGAGGACCTGTTCGACCAGTATGAGCGCTTTAGCTTTGCATACTTCGACCGCAACAGCTCGGGCGACATGATGAGCCGCGTGGTCAACGACCTGTTCGATATCTGCGAGGCGGCGCATCACGTGCCCGAGTGGATCATCATCTGCGGCATCGAGATTATCGGCTCGTTTGTGATCCTCTTTACCATTGCCCCGGTGCTGGCGCTCGCCATGGCCGTGGTGACGGCGGCGTTTGCGGTCATCATGTTTTGGCAGAACATGCGCATGCGTGAGGTCTTTAGCGACAACCGCAAAAAGATCAGCGGCATCAATGCGCAGCTGCAGGATTCGCTGGCGGGCATGCGCGTGGTCAAGAGCTTTGCCAATGAGGAGACCGAACGCTTCAAGTTCCGCGCCTCAAACAATCGCTATCTTTCGTCCAAGGAGAACATGTATCACGCCATGGGCGTCTATACCGCGACGTATGGCCTGCTCTCGGGTGTGCTCTATGTGATCGTGGTGCTGCTGGGCGGCTGGCTGGTCGCCCAGGGACAGCTGCAGGCGGTCGATATGGCGACCTTTGCACTCTATATTTCGCTGTTCTGCACGCCGCTCGAGACACTCGTCAATTCGGCCGAAACGTATCAGAAGGCTATCGCCGGCTTTAAGCGTATGGACGAGGTGCTCTCGACCGCGCCGGATATCCAGGACAAGCCGGGCGCTACGGATCTGCAGGTGACTGCCGGCGCCGTGGAGTATCACGACGTGTGCTTTAACTACGAGGATGTCGAGCTGGGCGAGGGCGATGCCGACGAGCGTCCCGTTATCGACCATATGGACCTGTCCATCAAGCCCGGGCAGACCATCGCTTTGGTTGGCCCTTCGGGCGGCGGCAAGTCCACGACCTGTTCGCTGCTGCCGCGCTTTTATGACGTGGCTACCGGATCCATTAGCATCGACGGTCAGGACGTGCGCGATGTGACGCAGCAGAGCCTGCGCCGCGCCATCGGCCTGGTGCAGCAGGATGTCTATCTATTTGACGGCACGATTGGCGAGAACATCGCCTACGGCAAGCCGGGCGCTACGGCAGGAGAGATCGCCGAGGCCGCCCGTCGCGCCAACATCGATGCCTTTATCGAGTCGCTTCCACAGGGCTACGACACGGTGGTGGGCGAGCGCGGCAGCCGTCTTTCGGGCGGACAGAAGCAGCGCATTGCCATCGCGCGCGTGTTTCTCAAGAATCCCAAAATCTTGATCTTGGACGAGGCGACGAGTGCTTTGGATAACGAGAGCGAGGAGGCGGTCCAGGAGTCACTCGAAGAGCTGGCACGCGGCCGCACCACGATTATCATCGCCCACCGTCTTTCGACCATTAAGCATGCTGACGAGATTGCGACTGTTGAGCATGGTCGCGTTGTGGAGCGTGGCACGCACGAGGAGCTTCTCGCCCGTGGCGGCACCTATGCCCGTTACTATCGAATGCAGTTCGAAGGTGCGCGTGCGCACGAGCTCGACTGATTGATATGACAGGAAGTTTATGGCTGACAAGAACCCTTTGACTCCGGAAGAAGTGACGGAGTTATTCTCCGAAATCGATGCATCCGGTGTCTTGGATCCCACGCTTGCCAAAAAGCGAACCGAGCGCATGCGTGAGAAGGAGGCCGCGGCCAAGCGCGGTGACAAAGCGGCGCTAGCGCAGCTGAGCAGCGAGGACCGCGCGAGCCAGGCAAAACATATCGACCCGCTGTCCGAGGACGATCCTTCGGGCTCGCAGGTGAGCCATACCATTACGAAGACCGCGATGGCCGTGGTCATCGGTATTTTGGTGCTGATCGTGGGCATGCAGATCGGCTACGGCGTGATGCGCCGTCTGAATACCGCCAACCTGTCCGAGAGCGTTTCGGTCGATACCGTTTCGACGGCGCTGAAGGGCGGCCTTGAGTGGGGCAACGGCTTTACGCAGTTCCCGCTCGACTTTACCGTCGATGAAGCCGATGAGCGTACGGGCACGGTCGAGGTGACGGTGTTGGACACATCGTCTCCCAACGAGCTCGAGCTGCTGTCCAACGGGCAGATCCAGGCCGCGGCGCTTGCGACCAACGCGCTGCTCAACGATAAGATCGACCGCGTGGTGTATAACGTTCACGCCTATATCGACGAGGATAGCAACATTCAGCACGATTCCTTTTTTGGCATGTTCCCCGCCCAGGGCCACCAGAGCGCCATTTTGACGTTCGTGTGGACCAAGAGCTCATCCAACGCCACGAGTATCGACTGGAAGATGCGCATCGTGAGTATGGATGACACCATCGCCGAGCGCATTCAGAAGCAGGTGAACTCGGTGTCGTCGTTGATTGAGGACCCGGTGGTTAGCCAGACCAAGATTGACGAGGAAAAGGCCGAACGTGACCTGGAGCATCGTCTGCATGGCCGCGAGATTTTCCGCGGCGGCAAGCCCGATCGCTCACCGTCCGATTTGCTGGAGCAGGACAAGAGAAAGTAAGACGTCATCATCCCGCGTGAGCCACAAGCCTCGCGGGATGATTTTTCTGGGACGGGGATTAAAAAATCATTATGCATAGAAAGTCATAATTATCATTTCGTAAACATTTCGATGAAATTAACGCCATGAGGCATGCTTGCGGTTACAATACCGCGAGGCCTAACTACACACCTTTAAGCCGGTCCTGTGAGACCGGGAAGGAGAATTATGGCGAACAACCATACCGCGGGCGCTGCCGCCCGCACCTTCGCGCCCAGCGAGCTTTGCCAGCGTATGCTGGCCAAAACCAGCAAGGGCACCTGCGGTCCCTGCATCCTGTATCTTGAGGATGGGACCATTTTTTATGGACGTGCATGTGGCGCCGAGGGCACCGCGACCGGCGAAGTCTGCTTCAACACCTCGCTCGAGGGCTACTTTGAGGTCATGACCGACCCGAGCTATGCCGGCCAAATCGTAACCATGACCTATCCGCAGATCGGCAACTACGGTATCGACGAGACCGACGTCCAGTCGGCCTTCCCCGGCGACGCCGTGCGCCCTGCGAGCGCTCCGGCTATGCGCGGCATGATCGTTCGCGACATGTGCGCCACGCCTTCTAACTGGCGCTCGGCCGTCAGCGTGCCGGAGTACCTGCGCGCCCACGGCATCGTCGCTATCGAGGGTGTCGACACCCGCGCTCTGGTGCGCCATCTGCGCGACAATGGTTCCAAGATGGGCATTATCTCGACCGAGATCTTCGACGTCGACGAGCTTGCCGAGCGTCTGGCCGCAGCGCCCACGCTGGTAGGCGAGAACCTGGTCAAGACCGTAAGCTGCCCCGTGCCTCACGAGTTTGTGGCCGCCGACCTGCCTGCCACGCATGACTTTGCGCTTTCGGCTGCCGCTCCTGCCCGTCACAAAGTGGTCGCCTACGACTGCGGTGTGAAGCGCGGCATTCTGGAGGGTCTGGTCCGCGCCGGCTGCGACCTTACTGTCGTGCCGTGGGATACGCCCGCGAGCGAGGTGCTCGACATGAATCCCGACGGTGTCTTCTTGTCCAATGGCCCCGGCGACCCCGACGCCGTGGTGGAGACCTACGAGCAGGTGCAGCAGCTGATCGGCAAAGTGCCGGTCTTTGGTATTTGTCTTGGTCACCAGATGATCAGCCTGGCCTGCGGTGCCCAGATGGAAAAGCTTAAGTTTGGTCACCGCGGTGGCAACCAGCCGGTCATGAACCTGGTAAGCCGTCGCGTGGAGATCACCGCGCAAAACCATGGCTTTGGCCTGCTGTTCCCCAGCTTGGGCAAGCTTGTCCCCGAGCTTTCCGGCGGCGAGACCGAGCATGCGGCCGATGGAGATCTGCGCGTCTGGGTGCGCCGCGGAATCGCGCCGGTCGTGATGAACGAGCGCTTTGGCCGCATTCGCCTAACACATGTGAACCTCAACGACGGCACCGCCGAGGGCATCCAGCTGCTCGACGCCCCGTGCTTCTCGGTCCAGTATCACCCCGAGGCCTCGCCTGGCCCCACCGATGCCCACTATCTCTTCACCGCCTTTACACGACTCATGGACGGCGAGGAGAACTACCTGGACATCGACACCGCGAAGGACCGCCTGGCTGGCTGGAATTTCGCCGACGATGGTTCCGCCGTTCTACCGAACGGCGGACCGGTCGACGCTGCGGCTGCATCTGGCACATCATCTTGCCGCTCTGCTTCGGTCGCGCGGGCATAAGCCCAGCGCGCCCTCGCATCACGGCAACCTGATGCACCAGCTGCACCCTCGCTGACTTTTCCAAAACATTGAGTCAGCCTCTCTAGGAGGTTTTAAACATGCCGAAACGTACTGACATCAAGCGTATCCTCGTTATTGGTTCGGGCCCCATCGTCATTGGCCAGGCCTGCGAGTTCGACTACTCTGGCGCCCAGGCCTGCAAGGTGCTAAAGGAGGATGGCTTTGAGGTCATCTTGGTCAACTCCAACCCGGCGACCATCATGACCGACCCGGGTCTTGCCGACCGCACCTATGTCGAGCCCATCACCGCCGAGTTTATCGAGCGCGTGATCAAGAAGGAGCGCCCGGACGCGCTGCTGCCCACGCTGGGCGGCCAGACCGGTCTGAACGCCGCCGTCGAGCTGGCGAAAGACGGTACGCTCGACAAGTACGGCGTCGAGATGATCGGCTGCGACCTGGCCGCCATCGAGCGCGGCGAGGACCGCAAGCTCTTTAACGAGGCTATGGCCGAGATCGGCCTGGAGGTCGCGCGCTCGGGCTATGCCTACAGCGTGGCTGACGCCGAGGCCATCGCCGAGCGCGTGGGCTATCCCTGCGTGCTGCGTCCGAGCTTTACCCTCGGTGGCGCCGGCGGCGGCATCGCGCACACCCACGAGGAGCTCGTCTCCATCGTGAGCCAGGGCCTCGAGCTCTCGCCTGCCCATGAGGTGCTGGTCGAGGAGTCCATCGAGGGTTGGAAAGAGTACGAGATGGAGGTCATGCGTGACCACGCCGGCAACGGCATCATCGTGTGCTCCATCGAGAACCTCGACCCCATGGGCGTGCATACCGGCGACTCCATCACCGTCGCGCCGGCGCAGACGCTCTCCGACCTTGAGTATCAGCGCATGCGCGTGGCCTCGCTCGCCATTCTGGAGAAGATCGGCGTCGAGACCGGTGGCTCCAACGTGCAGTTTGCCGTGAACCCCAACACCGGCCGCCTGATCGTCATCGAGATGAACCCGCGCGTGAGCCGTTCGTCCGCCCTCGCTTCCAAGGCCACAGGTTTCCCCATCGCCAAGGCCGCCGCGCGCCTGGCTGTGGGCTACACGCTCGACGAGGTCGTCAACGACATCACCAAGGCAACGCCCGCCTGCTTTGAGCCCACGATCGACTACTGTGTGGTCAAGGTGCCGCGCTTTGCCTTCGAGAAGTTCAAGGGCACCGACCCTACGCTCACCACGCGCATGAAGGCCGTGGGCGAGATCATGGCGATCGGCCGCACCTTTGAGGAGGCCTTTGGCAAGGCCATGCGCTCGCTGGAGGATGGCCACCAGGGCATTTGCGCCGGTGGCAAAGAGGGTGCCGATAAGCTGAGCGACGACGAGCTTGCTCAGGCCGTGGCAACCCCGACCGAGCATCGCATCTTCTTTGTGGTCGAGGCCCTGCGCCGCAGCTGGGGCATCGCCCGCATCCATGCCATCTGCGGTATCGATCCGTGGTACCTCAACCGTATCAACGATATGGTGCAGGTCCAGGAGAGCATCCGCGGCCTGCGTGTGGAGGATATCGACGCCGACGCGATGCGCCTGCTCAAGCAGTACGGTACGAGCGACGCCGAGATCGCCGCGCTGACCGGCTCGGACGAGCGCTTTGTGCACGCCTATCGCAAGGGTTTGGGCGTGGTTCCCAGCATGAAGACGGTCGATACCTGCGCTGCGGAGTTCTCGAGCGCCACGGAGTACCACTACAAGACGTACGAGAACATCTACCGCACGAGCCCGGATGCCAAGAAGTGCGTGGCTCCCGACGAGACCACGCCGGCGGACAAGCCCAAGGCGATGATCCTGGGCGCCGGCCCCAACCGTATCGGCCAGGGTATCGAGTTCGATTACTGCTGCGTGCACGCGAGCTACGCGCTGGCGGCCCGCGGCTTCGAGACCATCATGGTCAACTGCAATCCCGAGACCGTCTCGACCGACTATGACACGTCCGACCGCCTGTACTTTGAGCCGCTCACCTACGAGGACGTCATGGATGTTATCGACGTTGAGCGCCCCGATGGCGTCGTGGTGACGCTTGGCGGTCAGACCCCGCTTAAGCTGGCGCGCATGCTCGAGGAAAGCGGCGTGAACATTATGGGCACCAAGCCCGATGCCATCGACTTTGCCGAGGACCGCGAGCGCTTCGCCGCTCTGCTCGACAAGCTGGGCATCATGTACCCGCCGGCGGGCCAGGCCACCTCGTTTGAGGAGGCCGAGGCCGTAGCCGCGCACATCGGCTCCCCGCTGCTGGTGCGTCCGAGCTACGTGCTGGGCGGCCGCGGCATGATGATCGCCTACGATGCCGAGCATCTGCGCGATTACATGGCCGAGGCTGCACGCATTAGCCCCGACTACCCGGTGTACCTCGATCGCTTCCTAGAGGGTGCGATCGAGTCCGATGTCGACGCCCTGTGCGATGGCGAAGAGGTCTACATCGGCGGCATTCTGGAGCATATCGAGGAGGCCGGTATTCACTCCGGCGACTCTGCGACCTGCATCCCGCCGTTCAGCTTTAGCGAGAGCCTGCAGGCAAAGCTTCGCGAGACCACGCGCCGCATCGCGATGGCGCTGGGCGTACGCGGCCTGGTCAACGTGCAGTATGCCATCAAGGGCGAGACCGTTTACGTGATCGAGGCCAATCCGCGTGCCAGCCGCACCGTGCCGTTTATCTCCAAGGCCACCGGCGTGCCGCTGGCCAAGTGCGCGGCGCGTATCATGGCAGGCGATTCCATCGCGAGCTTGGGCCTGCCGAGCGACGAGCGTCAGCTGGACTGGTTCTGCATGAAGGAAGCCGTTATGCCCTGGGGCCGTTTCCCCGGTGCTGACGTTATCCTGGGGCCCGAGATGAAGTCTACGGGCGAGGTCATGGGTATCGCCAAGAGCTATCCCGAGGCATATGCCAAGACGCAGCTGGCGATTGACTACAAGCTGCCCGACCCGAGCGCCGGCAAGGTGTTCATCAGCGTGTGCGACCGTGACAAGCGTCATATCCTTTCGGTCGCGCGTATCCTGCGTTACCTGGGCTTTGACATCTGCTCCACCGAGGGCACGGCGCGCGTGCTGCGCGGCGGCAACGTGACCTGCGAGGTCGTGGAGAAGATCAGCGGCCCGCACGACGGCGAGCGTCCCAACATCGGCGACCTCATCGCCGATGGCAAGATTGCGGTAATCATCAACACGCCGTACGGCCCGGGTTCGCGTGGCGATGGCTATCTGTTGCGCACCGAGGCGGTGCGCCGCGGCGTGACCTGCGTGACGGCGATGTCTGCCGCCAACACGTATGTGAGTGCCATCGAGGCCGTGCGCGAGGACCAGCAGGGCCACGGCAGCGCCAACGACATGGGCATGGACGTCATCGCCCT
>CABRWN010000023.1 GCA_902474645.1 uncultured Collinsella sp. | reverse complement strand
GGTTCGTAGGAAGCCAAAGCCCGTTGTCCCCATAGCAAACAGCCGTCAGTGTCTGGGCCACCCTCCATGAAACAGGGTCTATTTCGCAGGCCGCCCGTTCGCCCCCGCGCTCGATGACCGATGCCATATAGCGAGCGAGCTTTGTATTGGACACGCTGACCGCTGCCAGATATACGCCGAGCGCCTCGGCGGGCGTTGGCTCTGGAGCCGGATCGTCGGCATCGATCGTGCCCAACGCTGCTCGGCAGATATCGGCTCCGTGCCCCGTCAGAGCCAGATCGACCCCATACTGTCCAGCAAGTTCAAGGACCGCCTCACGCTCCAAAAAGGCATCCGCCAGACCCATCGCCGCATCGCATCGGCCCGCCTTAAGCAAAATCCGGGCCGCCCTCGGAACAAGTTCGGGGCGGACCTCGGCCACCAACTTACGCAAGCGCAAGCGTCCGTTATCCTCCGTGCCCAGACACGTAAAACTCCGCTCGGCGGGATCCAAGCCAAAGATCGGGTAGTCGCGCACAAAGTAGGACTGGTCGACCATCGACAGCCTCACCCCACAGGCCTCGAGTTCTGCGATATTGCCCTCGCCCATCAAAACCATGAGACATGCCACGCAAAACAGCGCATTATTGTCGAGCGAAGCCAGATCGACAAGTGCCGCGCCATATACGTTGACAATCTCGTTTTCGAGCAGACCGGCTACGTCGCCTTGGCCATACAGACCCGTCTGCAATGCCGAAACGAGCTCGGGCACGCCCTGCGTGAGCTGATAAAAGTCGAGCGATGTGCTGATCGAAAACGCCGATGCCCACGCCGAATACTCATAGGCATGCACCTTGAGCATCTGCGCATTGATCTTAACCGAATCGCCCAGCCCATGAATCAGCTGACGATTTGAAGGACGGCAGGAGATAAAGACCCCTATCCCCATAGCGCGCAGGCCGCGAATCCTGTCGATGAGGTCTTCGGTATCGTGCTGATCGAGGTTTGGCACATTATCAATCGCGATAAGGGAGTGCGGTTTGTCTTTGAGTTCTTCGGTAACCACCTCGAGCTGCATAAACACCTCGCGCCCAATGGCGCGATCGGCCTCGATAATCCGCACGGGGCCTCGCGTCGGGTCGCATTTAACCTCATGGGTGTACTGCAGCAGCACCGAGGTCTTCCCAAACCCGTCGGGCGCATAAAGAACCACGATGCCGGCCTTTCGGCCCTTGGCGATAAGCTCATTCATCAAGCGTTCGCGTCGCACCATATAGCCTCCGCCCAGCGGCATCAGCTCGAGGTCGTCTATACCGCTCAAATCGTTTACCATGCCCGCTCCTCAACTCGACCGTATGGACACTGTAGCCTCAAGACCATACAAGCCGCGCTATGAATAGAGCGACCTTGTGTTTTAGGTTGTCTTTTGGTACGCAAGCGGCAAGTTTTTGTACAGCGAGGGCCGATTGTTATTAATCCCCCGACTAATCGGTCTTTAAGCAGGTAAATGAGCTTGTCAGCTTGTCCCATCTAAGCGGCAGTGTAACGCAGATGAACAAGGTTCAGCCATGTCATTCAACTCGCCTAGCACCCGCTACCGTCTACGACCTACTAGTGGCATTTTTGCATAGAATCTGGTATAGAATGAATCAAGCTGTTGGACATCCGGCATTCGTCAAGCTTGCGGCAAGATTTTGGTCAAGTGGGCAAAAAGGGATAGCAAAAAGGCCCCCGCAAAGCGGAGGCCTTAGGCAAGGCTATGTCGAGCTGCAGGATTCGCGCTACTCGCAGAGCGAAAGGGCGGCCTCGTCGGCAACGACAACGCAGTTGGTGTGCAGCTGCAGGATCGAAGCCGGGCACTCGGGCGTAACCGGACCATAGCACATGTCATGCACGGCCTGAGCCTTGGCCTCGCCATTGGCGACGACCAGGATCATGCGGGCATACATGATGGTCTGGGTACCCATGGTGTAGGCCTGACGGGGAACATCGTCGATGCTGTCGAACAAGCGGCTGTTGGCCTGAATAGTGCTCTCGGTGAGGTCGACGCAGTGCGTACCCTTGGAGAAGTGGTCATCGGGCTCGTTGAAGCCGATGTGGCCGTTGTTGCCAATACCGAGCAGCTGCAGATCCGGGTAACCGGCGGCGGCAACGATCTTGTCGTACTCAGAGCAGGCAGCGGCGGCATCGGGGTTGGAACCGTCGGGCACATGCGTGTTGTTCAGGTCAATGTTGATGTGATCGAAGAAGTTCTCACGCATGAAGTAGTGATAGCTCTGGGGATCGTCGTGCGAAAGGCCGCGATACTCGTCCAGGTTGTAGGTGCTGACCTCGGCAAAGTCGACGTCGCCCTTCTCGTACCAAGCAGCGAGCTGCTTGTAGGCACCGATCGGGGTGGAGCCGGTGGCAAGGCCCAGCACACAGTCGGGCTTGAGGATAACCTGCGCCGAGATAATATTGGCGGCCTTGCGGCTCATATCCTCATAGTCTTTAGCTTTAATGATCTTCATTACGCGTCCTTTCTCGTACAAGAGAGGCAAGGCTCCCTTACAAGCACTTGCCCGCGGCCCGCGTCGGCCGCAACCAACGTGTGCGGCCACCAGGGCGAGGTCGCGTAATGTATGTGTCTCGTGTCTAGCCGCGTCGAGGCCCCTGCCCGTCCACGGTGACCCGAAGCTGTTTAGCCTCGGACGTTTCCCATCTTGCCACGGAGGGCGTCCTCTTTCAAGGGCGCCCTCCGTAAACGTGTTTGAATTGTAGGCTAATGGCCACGTGCACTTGCTAGCGCTCGCGAGCAACGATGAGCTGGTCCATCTCCTCGACATGCACGCCAACGGAGCCCTTAATGCTCGAGAACTCAACGGAGTTGCACACCAAGATGGGAACCGTCACATCGTAGCCCTCGGCAGCAATTGCCTCGCGATCGAACTCAATGAGTACATCGCCCTTATGGACGATGTCACCCACTTGCGCATGTACGGTAAAGTGTTTGCCCTCGAGCTGAACAGTGTCCAGGCCAACGTGGATGAGCACGTCCAAGCCATCGACCGTGTTAAGCGCAACGGCATGTCCCGTGGGAAAAATGGCCTCGACCTTGGCATCAGCCGGTGCAATCACACGCGTTCCGGTGGGCCGAATCGCCACGCCCTGACCCAAAAGGCCGGTGGCAAACGTCTGGTCGTTTACCTCGGAAAGCGGAATGACATCGCCCGAGATGGGAGCATCCAGCGTAAGGACTCGACCACGCATACCAAAAGACCTTAGGACTTTAGTGAACATGCTCCCCCTCGGACATACCAATCAATCAAAATAACCTTAACAGTTTACCACTTGGCAACGGTTTTTGACCATTAGGGAAGTTCGCGCTTGACAACCTCGACGATGTCGTCGACAACGCGCTGGGTCAGCTCGTGCGTCTCGGCCTCGGCCATCACGCGGACCAGCGGCTCGGTACCGCTCGGGCGCACCAGAATGCGGCCGCGGCCGTCAAGCTCCTTCTCGGCAGCAGCGACGGCATCCCAGATGGGCTGGCAATCGTCCAGACCGGCCTTGTTGTCGGAATGCACGTTGACGAGTACCTGCGGGTACTTCTTCATGATGCCGGCAAGATCGGTGAGGGTACGACCGGTGCGCTTGAGCACGGCCAGAAGCTGCAGGGCCGTCACCAGGCCGTCGCCGGTGGTGTTGTGCTCCAGGAAGATGATGTGGCCGGACTGCTCGCCGCCGATGACGGCACCGTCCGCGAGCATGCGCTCCAGAACGTAGCGGTCGCCCACGGCGGTCTGGACCATCTCGAAGCCCTGTTCCTTCATAGCGATGGAGAAGCCCAGGTTGCACATGACGGTCGAGACGATCTCGGAGTTGGCGAGCTTGCCGCGAGCGGCAAGGTCAGAACCGCAGATAGCCAGGATGTAGTCACCGTCGATCTCATTGCCCTCGCTGTCCACGAACAGTACGCGGTCGGCGTCGCCGTCGTGGGCCAGACCGATATCGGCATGGGTGCGCAGTACGAGCTCGCGCAGGGGCTCAAGGTGAGTGGAGCCGCACTCAACGTTAATGTCAGTGCCGCAGTAATCTGTGTTGATGGCATGCACCGTGGCACCCAGGCGTTGCAGCGCGGCGGGCGTAGTCTGGCAGGAAGCACCGTGACCGCAGTCGACGGCAACGACCAGGCCGTCGAGCCTTAGGCCATCAAGCGTATCGATGGCGTGGTCGACATATGCCTTGCGGGCGTCCTTCATCTTGATAATGTGGCCCACGCCGGCGCCGGTCGGCAGCGTGTCGGCAGCCATGGCTTCCTCGGACATGACCCAGGCGCTGATCTCTTCCTCGACAGCATCAGGAAGCTTCATGCCCTTGCGGCTAAAGAACTTGATGCCGTTGAACTCCGGCGGATTATGCGAAGCAGAGATGACGATGCCGCCGTCGAGCTCGTTCTGAACGGTGAGCAGTGCCACGGCAGGCGTGGGGATGACGCCGCAGCAGTGCGGACGGCCGCCCTCGGCCATAATGCCGGCGGTCAGAGCGCTCTCGAGCATGGTGCCCGAAAGGCGCGTGTCACGGCCGATGCAGATGTCCGGACCAAGAAACTTGGTCGCCGCGCGGCCCAGGCGAAACGCGAGGTCACACGAGAGGTCGGCATTGGCGACGCCACGGACGCCGTCGGTACCGAAGATGTTCTGGGGCATAGGATCGCTCCTTCCCTAGCAGGCGATATGCAACCGCCCACCCTAGTCGAAAAAGAAAAGCGGGACCCGCCGAGGAATCGGCAGGGCTTGTACATTGTATCTCGAAAGGAGATAAAACCTTAGCGCTTGGAGAACTGGGGAGCGCGGCGGGCCTTCTTGAGGCCGTACTTCTTGCGCTCGACCACGCGAGCATCGCGCGTAAGGAAACCGGCCTTCTTGAGGTCAGCACGGTAGTCGCCAGCGTTCAGAAGAGCGCGAGCGATGCCCAGGCGCAGAGCGCCGGACTGACCGGAGATGCCGCCGCCATCGCACAGAGCGATAACGTCGAACTGACCGGCGGTGTCGGTCACCTTGAAGGGAGCAAGGGCGTTCTCAACGAGCTGATGACGGCCGAAATACTGCTCGGCGTCACGCTTGTTGATGGTCACCTTGCCGGTGCCGGGGACGAGACGGACGCGGGCGACGGCGTTCTTACGACGGCCGGTACCCTGGTAGACAACGGTGTTCTCAGCCATCTTTAAGCCTCCAGCTCAATCTTCGTGGGGTTCTGGGCAGCATGCGGATGCTCGGCACCAGCGTAGACCTTAAGCTTGGTCATCTGGGCACGGCCGAGGGTGGTCTTGGGCAGCATGCCGCGAACGGCGCGCTCGATGACCTTCTCCGGGTGCTTCTCCATAGCCTGGCGGAAGCTCTCAGCCTTGAGGCCGCCGTTGTAGCCGCTGTGGCGATAATAGGTCTTCGTGTCGGCCTTGTTACCGGTAAGCTGGACCTTATCGGCGTTGATGACGACAACGAAGTCGCCGCAGTCGCTGTTGGGCGTGAACTGGGGCTTGTTCTTACCGCGCAGGATCATTGCGATCTGGGTGGCAAGACGGCCCAGGACAGCACCATCGGCGTCGACGAGAACCCAGTTGCGCTGGACCTCGCCCTGCTTGGCGTAGTGAGTCGATTTCGAAATCACTTAGACTCCTCCATGTACAGTACGTGTTGTTACAGAGATTCACGGGGCTCTGCAAGTAACCCGTCCATATTACCCCGCTCGCCGTACGAGTCAACAGGTATTTTGGCTCCGACCAGAGTTTCTGCACATGTCATCCACGAGCCGTGATTTTTCCAGCTCTTTAGTTGTTGTCATTTTTTGAGGGTTCGCCGTCGCTAGCGTTCAACGAACTCTTGGATTTCCGCAAGCAGGCGCTTTGCCTCCTGGCGGCCCTGAATATACAGATCCAAAAGCTTTGCCGAATCGTGCTCGACATGACCGACCTCGACCGGCTTTTGCGGAGCGACGACCAACGCACGACCCTCGCGCTCATACTTCCACAGGTGCATGCGCTGGATGTTGTAACGGTCGTGGCGCGTCTCGATAGCCTCGAGCAGATAGGGGTAGTCGGCATAACGCGCACGCGCGGCCGGCATAAACTCGTAGGGCTTTTTCTCGTACGAGCGGTCCTGCGTGACAATGACAACCGCGCGATCGAAGCCCGCCTCCTCGAGCACATGCTCGATGGGGACCGAATCGGCTACGCCGCCGTCGACGTATTTGTGCCCGTCGATCTCGACCGGCGGCGTCACCAGCGGCAACGAGGTCGATGCGCGCACGGCATCGAGGTCAAGTACGGCGCTTTTGACCGGGAGGTACGTGGCGGTTCCAAAGAGCATGTCCGTCGCGACGGCGTACATCTCGATGGGGCTCGCGTCGAACGTCTCGTTGTCAAAGGGATCCAGGCGGTCCTGGACATCGTTGAAGATAAAGTCGTAACCCACAATGGAGCCCGTGGACGCAAACGATGCGGCGCCCATGAAGCGGTTGTCGTTGCAGAAAGCCAGGTTGATGCGGTTGGCACGGCCGATCTGGTGCGACTTGTAGTTCACGCCGTTGAGGGCGCCGGCCGATACACCGTAGACAGCCGGAATCTCGACGCCAGCCTCCATGAGAACGTCGAGCACGCCCGCGGTAAATTGCCCGCGGAAGCTGCCGCCCTCCAAGACGAGCGCGACCTTGCCGGCGTTCTTTGCCTTATCTTCTGCAGTCATATTGACCTCCTGCGATTGCGTTTTGGCTTTCTTCTACCCAGTTTTGGGATGGCGAGAGCGCAGGTTTTTCGAGGCGGCAAGTGAAGCGGAAAGTGTGTCCCAGTTTGAGGCGGGATTCCGGGATGCGGTTTCCGCTTGGGCCGCCATTGGGAAAGCGCGTCCCACCCTGCGTTGCCGTAGCGTTTGCTTGACGCTCGCGCCCTGCATAGAGTTCGATTCTCCGCGGTACGGGGGGATCCGTTGATGCGGCGCATGACCGGCTGAGATTCGATAAACATCGCATCCATATTGAGCTGATAGTTTGCGCGGAGAATCCGCGCGTTCGCTTCGCGAACGCGCGCCGGCTTCGGCCGCCTGCCGGCGCCCTCGCCCGCTCGCTACAAACGCTCCGCGTTTGCTTAACGCTCGCGCCCTGCATAGAGTTCGATTCTCCGCGGTGCGGACTAGAAATAAAAAGGCAGGTAGATACGAATATCTACCTGCCTGTTACTTATGGTGGAGGCGCGGAGAATCGAACTCCGGTCCACGAAAGCCCCCTGATTGGCATCTCCAAGCTCAGTCGCTGGTTTAGTCTCGGACGCTTTGCGCGCAGCGACACGCTCGCGGCGTCCTAACCGGTTCGGTCTTAGCCTGCGCCATACCGATTACGTGCGCAGGAGCATTCCCCTAACATGACGTCGCGCCGGTGTCGGGGAAATCACCGGGTTGACGCGCCGCTATAAACTAAGCAGCGAGAGCCATAGGCTCAAAAGAAGAGTTGTTGTCAATTCAATTTGACGGTACCCCTGTTTAACGAGGCGAGGAGACCTCGGCTTGCTTCCTCTCTCAGAGCTATCGTGTCGAAACCAGTCGCCCCCGAATGCCGGGAAAGTCTGGATGGCATTGGGCACGAGCACCCAACACCCGTCGACTTTTCAAGGAACATGCGGGGCGAACCCCGCTTGTGGAGTGTTATCTTACCACGTTCTGAAAGCGGACAGCTGTTCTATGCACGAGCTGTGAAGACCCCAATGTGCGCCGCACTTCACACTTTTGCTACCGATCGCGTCACGTATATTTTCGCCAAGCAAAATTGACCCGTCAAAAGGACCGTTATGGATACCAAACAGCAACTCGTCAATGCCCTCGCAGGCCTGGGCTCAACCATTACCGAAGCTATGGATGTCATCGAGGGCTTTGTACCGTGCGGACATCCCGCCCTCACGGTTTCGAACGCACTCGTCGCGCTGGACGCTGACAATGATGCAGCTCTCGCCCAGCAGCTTGAGACCGTCGAGGGCTTTATCGACCACGTGAGTGAGAACCGCGGCGTGACCGCCTACCACGGCATCCAGGTCGAGCTCGCGGGTCCCAAGGCCGATCTGCTCGCAGCAATCCGCGAGGTAGGCGCCCTTATGCAGACCGCAGGCGTCAAGAACACCCAAGTCAACGAGTGGGTCTACCGCAGCCTGGCAGCACTAAACGACTCCGATGAAAAGGCTGCCGAAAAGCTCGCCGAAGCCCCCATCATCAAGGCCGCGCTTTTGTAAATAGCAGACGCGGGCCCCTTGGCGTATCGTCGTCCAAGAGGCCCGCAAACAGTTCGCGTCAACCGATAGCCGCGCCACCGCGTTCGGCCAAAGCAAGAATCGGCATCATTTGGCGCGGGGTCTTTGCTGCAAGATCGGCATGTTCGAGCAGCTTGCGATCGTTGGTCACCAAGTAATCGACCTGTGCGCGCTTGCACGCGGCGAGCACCAAGTTGTCCTCGTAATCGCGATGGAGCGTCAGATATTTGTCGGCTAGCCACAGATCGGATGCATCAGCGCCCACGGCCGTGGCGTTTTCGGTCATATTCCGAACAAACGCCAACGCCGCATCGCCAATTGCACGGGCAGAAGCCTCGTCGAGCGCTCCCCCGTTGGCAAGAACGCTATGTTTCAGCTCGTGTTGGACAACGTACAGCACGTCCTTAGCGATATGAACCGGAAAGAACAGCAACGCCCCCGTCTCCGTCGCCTGCCCAATAAACGCACGCGCGGCAAGCGACTCGGCATGGTCGACGCAAAACGAATCGACCCATACATTGGCGTCTACCATGATCTTGAGAGGCGTCCCGCTCACTGGACCATCCCCTTTTGGCGATAATGCTCATCCATGGCTTCGGAATAGATTGCGTCCCAACCGCGATCGTCGGATACAGGCGACGCAGCGATGCCCATATCTGCATAAAGCCGGTCTGCCGCTGCCCATGATGCGGCGAACGGAGTATCGGGCGCGACGGTCTGCTGCCGGTCGTCGACGGCCGCAAGCACTTCCTCGCACTGCCCGCCACCCTGCGCGACCTTGGCCACCACCTTTTTGATGAGCTCGGGCAGTGACCCGCCCGAAAGCCGCAGTGCCTCCTCGGCACGGTTCTTGACCTGGCGATCCACGCGAACGTTCACCTGCGCCATGCCGCTAACAGCACCCACGTCGATCCCGCTCCCTTCAAATGCTAGCACCGCTAGCAACACTATATAGAGAAGCTAGCAAATGGTCAAATGCAAAAGGCCTGCGCCCAGACGACACCGATGCCGTCCGGGAGCAGGCCAGATAATGTAGGCGAACACGCCTGTTAACGCAGGTAAGCCTTCGCGTTGCCCAGGCTGTAGGCGATCGTTGAGCCGTTGTGCAGCAGCGACGACGTCTGCGGGGTAATCGCGCCGGTAATGCCAAGCGCCAAAAGCGCTGAGTTGGTGAGCATCACCTTGGAATACGAGCTCGTCAGACGATCGATGAGTCCCTGGCTCATGCGGCGCAGGCGCACGATCGCGGCGAGATCCGTATCGGTCAGGATGATATCGGCGACCTCCTTGGCGATGTCGCTTCCACCGCCCATCGCCAGGCCCACGTCGGCCAAACCGAGCGCCGGCGAATCGTTGACGCCGTCGCCCACCATGGCAACGTGGCGCCCCTCGCCCTTAATGCGCTCAACATACGCGTACTTGTCCTCGGGCAGCAGCTCGGCCTTAAACTCGTCGACACCTGCCTCGCGAGCAATGCGCTCGGCCGTACGCTCCGAG
Source organism: uncultured Collinsella sp. (assembly GCA_902474645.1). Taxonomy (GTDB): domain Bacteria; phylum Actinomycetota; class Coriobacteriia; order Coriobacteriales; family Coriobacteriaceae; genus Collinsella. Next base: position 8,360 of record CABRWN010000023.1, on the reverse strand, counting down.
TCGCCCGTGAGCATGACCACGTGCTTAACGCCCAACGCGTGCAAGTCGGCGATGGCCTCGTGGACCCCGGGCTTAAGCGGGTCCTCGATACCGAGCACGCCCACAACGGTGCCATCGACCGCCAGATACAGCGGCGACAAGCCCTGCATCTGGGACTCAATGCGTTCCTTGATGTCGGACTCGAGCTGCGCGCCCTCGTCCTCAAATACAAAGTGCGCGGAACCGATGATGGCGCGACGTCCTTCGATGGACGAAGCGATGCCGTGCGCCACGATGTACTCGACGGCGGCATGGCGCTCGCGGTGCTCGAGCCCGCGCTCGCGGGCGGCGTTGACCACGGCACGTGCCACCGGATGCGGGAAATGCTCCTCCAGACAGGCAGAAAGGCGCAGAATCTCGTCCTCGCTCCAGCCATCGGTCGTGAGCACGCAAGCTAGACGCGGCTGGGCCTCGGTCAGCGTACCGGTCTTATCAAACACAATGGTGTCGGCCTTGGCAAACGACTCAAAATACTTGGCGCCCTTGACCATCACGCCCATCTTGGCGGCGTCGCTCATGGCAGTCATGACGGCGACGGAGCCCGTAAGCTTGAGTGCGCACGAGTAGTCGACCATCAGTGCCGCTGAGGTCTTGATGAGGCTGCGGGTGGTAAGCGCAACCAGGCCCGCGAGCAGGAAGTTCCACGGGACGATCTTGTTGGCAAGGTCCTCCATGTGCGACTGGCCCTCGGACTTGAGTGAGTCGGCGGTCTGCACGAGCGAGACGATCGAGCGCAGCTTGGTCTGCGCCGTGTTGGCGCGCACGCGCACCAAGATGCTGCCGTCTTCCACGACGGTGCCGGCGAACACGTCGTCGCCTGCGCTGCGCTCGACAGCCAGCGGCTCGCCGGTCAGGGTCGCCTGGTTGACCATGGCGCTCCCCTGCTCGACCACGCCGTCGATGCAGATGGACATGCCGGTGCGCACGGCGACCAGATCGCCGGGCTCAAGCTCGGTCGCGGCAACGCTTACCTCGGTATCGCCGACGACCTTTTGCGCCTTGTCGGGCACATCGAGCAGCGAGTTGATGAGCTCGTTTTCGCTCATGGCGCGGGTGTAGTCCTCGAGCAGCTCGCCCACGTTGAGCAGGAACATCGTCTGGCCCGCGGTGTCGACATCACGCTTGACGAACGAAATGCCGATGGCCGAAGCGTCGAGCACGGGAACGGTCAGGCGCGGCTGCGCCAGCTCATGAAGGGCAGCGCGCAAAAATGCCATGTAACCGGCCACGACAAACACCGCACGCAGAGGCGTCGGCAGGAACCAGCGGCGTGCGTAATGGGCACCGACGAGTGTCGCCAGGTCCATAACGAGTTTGTGCTTGCGCGGCTCGAGTTGCATCACGTAGCCCGACTTGGCATCGGCGATAGCTTGAGCATCGAGTGCGCCCAGGGCGTCGAGTACGCTTGCGCGGCGCGACTCGTCGTATTCGAGCGCCATCTGACCAATGCGGCCATACACGCGCACCTTGTGCACGCCATCGATGTCGCCGCCAAGCTTAAGAAGTGCATCGAGATCGCTCTCTGGCACAGGACCCGCCAATTGAAGACGGGTCCTGCCGGGGATCTCGCTAATAATCGAGAATCTCATAGTTTGTGCCTAGGAGCGTTACTCGGCTGCCTCATCAGCAGCGGCCTCGCTCTGGGTGATGTAGGCAGCCTCGGCAACCATGTCATCGACATTGGCCTTGGCCTGCTCGACCATGTCCTGGTAGCAGTTCTTGACGCGCATACCGCACGCAATGCCCTGCACGCAGGCATTCTTTACCGGAGCGCTGGTGAGCAGCTTGATGCCGGCCGTACCAAGCAGAAAACCGCCACCGACAAGCAGGGTGTTAAACGTCGACTTCTTCATGTTGCTTCTCCCTTTTGCCGCACAAGCGCGGCATGGTGCCTTAGCACCCGAGTTCATTAGTTTGCTCGAGCACGCTTTTGAAAATAGTTTAGTATAACTATTTGGTCAACAATGGCTAACTTTTTGGAAACTATGAGGATGAACTCAATATGACAAAGGGACTGTCCCTTTGTCATATTCCTACAGCTGCCAGGCAGCCGCTTCCTTTTGCAGTGCGACCATGCGGGCAAATTCTCCGCCTGCCGCCTTAAGCTGCGCCGGAGTGCCCTGCTCGGCAACCACACCATCCTTGAGCACAACGATTTTGTCGGCATTTTCCACCGTACGCATACGGTGGGCAATAACGATAACCGTCTTACCTGCAAGCAGACGGGAGAGCGCCTGCTGTACCACGGTCTCATTCTCCACATCCAAGCTTGCCGTCGCCTCGTCCAACAGCACGATGGGCGCGTCTTTGAGCAGCGCGCGGGCGATGGAGATGCGCTGGCGCTCGCCACCGGAGAGTTTGGAGCCGTTCTCGCCGATCATGGTGTCGTAGCCCTGCGGCATGCGGTTCACGAACTCGTCGCAGTTGGCGGCACGCGCGGCCGCAAGCACTTCCTCATCGGTGGCATCACGACGCCCGAGGCGGATGTTTCCCATCACCGTGTCATCAAAGAGCAACACGTCTTGGAACACAATGGCGTAATCACGCAGCAGTACCTCGGGATCGACGCTCGCAACATCCACGCCACCCACGGTGACCGTGCCTTCGGTGGCATCCCAAAAGCGCGCGGCCAGGCGGCTCACCGTAGACTTACCGGAACCCGAAGGACCGACCAGTGCCGTGACCTCACCTTCCTTGGCGGTAAAGCTCACATCGGTAAGAACTTTCTCGCCGGCGCGGCCGTCCTCGCCCGCACCATAGCCAAATGCCACGCGATCGAACACCACATCGTGGCCCACGGGCTCAAATTTCTCGCTGCCCCGTGCCACAGGCTCTTCCATGATGGAACGCATGCGCTTGGCAGACGACTCGGCGGCAAATAGCTCGGACATTAACATTAACGCTTGGTCAAAGGGTGCATAGATGCGGCTCACCATAAGCAAGAAGGCAAACATCACCAAAAAGTCGACCCGCCCCGAGGTAACCATCGCGGCGCCCGTGACCAGCGTGGTGGCAATGCCCAGACGCAGGATGGCAAAGGCGGAGTTGACCAAAAGCCCGTTAGCGAGCTCGCCCTTGGTGGTCTCGCGCTCCTCGGCATCGATCACGACGTTGAGTCCCTCAAGATAATGGGCCTCCTGGTTGGTGGCGCGGATCTCGCGAACGCAGTCGAGTGTCTCTTGAATAGCCTCAGTGACTTTGACCTTCTCGGCGCGCACGCGATCGAACACCGGGGTCATGGGGCCGCGTGTTAGATACAGCACGGCAAAGGCCACGGGAACGCTCCAAAACGCCGCAATCGCCAGCTGCCAGCAAAAGAACAGCGACGCCACGAACACGATGGCGCTTGCGATGATGGCACCCCAAAGCTCTCCCAGCACGTGGCTGTAGGCGTGCTCCATGGCCTGGACGTCACCCATGATGGTCTCGGTTAAATCGGCAAGATCACGACGACCAAAAAATGACAGCGGCAGTTTGCGCAAGCGCTCGGCAATCTCCATACGCTGCTTGCCGCACTCCTCGTAAAAGATGCAGTAGGTGTAGTAATACTGCTGCCAGTTAGAGGCAAAGAGCAACACGAAAAAGACCAGAAGGCCGCCCACGATCGGCAGGGCATCCGGCAGGTCAGCCCCGCTGGCGAGATGTTCGACAAAACCTGCCATGACCAGGAATAAAAAGCCCATGCCGGCCATGGTAATGAGATTGGTGAGCGTAGTCCAGAAAATGCCGCGTTTTACGCCGGCGACGCCTTTATCGGATAGGAAATACTTCTTTTGGAATGAGGCGAACATTTAGGCCTCGCCTCCCTTCGTGACGGCGGCGTCCGCGGTCGCTGCAGCGATTTTCCAGCTCGCGGCCTGCTCGTACTCGGCCCACATCTTGGCATACAGACCCTCTTGGGACAGCAACTCGGCATGGGTACCCGACTCCTGCACGCTGCCCTGGTTGAGCACCACGATTTGGTCTGCGCCAACTACAGTCGAGAGTCGGTGCGCAATCATAATGACCGTGCGGCCCGCCGCCAGCTTGCTAAAGGCGCGCTGGATGAGCGCCTCGTTCTCGGGATCGGCAAACGCCGTGGCCTCATCGAGCACCACGATAGGCGCGTCTTTAAGGATTGCGCGGGCGAGTGCCACGCGCTGGACCTCGCCGCCCGAAAGATATGCTCCACCAGCGCCGAGCATGGTATTGATGCCCCGTGGGAGCTTGGCCACAATGTCGTCGCACTGAGCTGCGGAGAGGGCCGCACGCACTTCGTCGTCAGTGGCCGTAGGCTTGGAGGCGCGCACATTATCGGCAAGTGTTTGCCGGAACAGCTGGTTGGTCTGGAACACGAAGGCGACCTGGTCCATAAGCTCGTGCGGATCCATATCGCGAACGTCCACGCCGTCTACGAGCACTCGACCCGAGGAGACATCCCAAAAACGCGGGACCAGGCTTGCGCAGGTTGACTTGCCGCCGCCCGAAGGACCCACAAGGGCGAGGGTACTACCAGCGGGAACGCTAAAACTCGCATGGTTGACGGCAGGCGCTTCGGCGCCCTCGTAGGTAAAGCTCACATCCTCAAATCGCACGTCGCTGCCGGCAGGGTGCTTGGGTTGGGCGGGCACGGAGAGCTGCTTGGAATCCATGACGCTTCGAATACGAGCCAGCGAATCGGCACTCATCTGAGAAGCCTCGCCCACAAACATGAGCTTGGTCATGGCCGTCGGTACCACGGCAGAAAATATCGCGTAAAACGTGAAGCTGGCCATAAAATGTGCGAAGTCCGTCTCGCCCGGCGCCAACAGCAACGCCACGGGCAGCAGGAATGCCACAAGGCCATTGAGCGCGGTAAGGTTGAGTACCTGCGGACCTCGGCAGAACGTGCCCGCATAGCTTTGTGCCATGTCGGCGTATTCGGCGATCGCATCGTGGAAGGCCTTGAAGGAGTAGACCGTCTGCTGAAACACCTTGACCACGGGAATACCGCGTACGTATTCGGTGCCGGTCTTGTTCATCTTGACCAGCGCTCCCATGTAGGCCTTCATGAACTCGGCGCCTTTGCCGCTCATCGTGGTGGCCATGGCGCCAAACGAAACGACGACCGAGATAAGGCATGCCGCCCCCAAACGCCAATCGAGCGCGAAAAGCAGCACGAGCAAGCCCACGACCATGGCGACGGCGCCTGCGATATCGGGCAGCATGTGCGCGAGCAAAGTCTCGGTGGAGGCGGCGCATCCGTCTACAACACGACGCAGCTCACCGGTGGCGTGCGTGTCAAAGTAGCCAAGCGGCAGCTTAAGCAGGTGCTCGCTCGTAGTCTTGCGGATATTGGACGCGCAGCGAAACGCAGACAGGTGCGTGCACATGAGCCCCACGAAATAAACTACGATGCTTGCCAGGGCAAAACCCACTGCCCCCCAGCCATACATCGCGATATCGGTGGCTTCGCTCCAGTTAGGTGCCACGGCGATCAGATCGCGCGCGACAAGCCAAATGCACACGTACGGGCCAAAGCTCAGCAGCTGCGAGAGCGCCGAGAGCGCCATGCCCAAATACGTTAGGAATTTGCGGTCACCGGCATATGCAAGCAGCTCGCCGATACCGCCGCCTTCCCTTTTTGATTCCTTTGCCATGAGGTTCCCTTCTGACGGCTTGAGAGTTAACCTCAATCAACTTATCATTGATATGTTAGCCAAGGCACACAATCGAGCCAGGCGTGGACGTTTCCGCAAAGGAAGGGGACGCTTTTGAAAATGCATCGGGCCGCGACCGACATAACCGAGCTCTATGCACCACAGTTTGAGCAGTTTGGCCTGGAGCTTTCCGGCAAGGGCGCTGTCTTTACCGGCGAGGTGGCAAACGATCGGGCGCACGGCCGCGCATGGATCATGCCTCTCTCCCCTGCCTGCATCGTCATGGAGCATTTCATCACCCCGACGCACGATATGTACCTGGCCGAATACACACCCGAGCCATACGCCTGCGTGAGCGAGGTCAGCGCGCCCACACTTACATGCATGCCCGAGGCTGGCATAACGCCCGCGAACCTCAAACCATTGCATGGACCGTGGCCAAACAATGCCGTTTGCAGCTTTATCCAAGATAGCTGTGGCGAGGAATTAAGCCCGCTGTTTGCAGGGCAACTCTACCACTCGCGCTCGGTGCTCTTTTTGCCTGGATATTTTGACGAACTGGAGCACCGCTATCCCACCGAGTTCGCAGGAATCTTTGAGGCGTTTGCCGAGCCATGGCACGAGGAAGCGACGTCTGCCATCTGCCACACGCTGCGCCGGATTAACGAGGACCGCGCCCGCACCGTAGGCGGACACGTCTATATGCAGAGCATCGTGGAGACCATGGTCGCGGAGCTCGCCTGTTCGCGCGCGGCCCACAAGCAGGCGCGGCAGGCGGCAGACACACGCGTCAGCATAACCATTGCCGAAGAAGCAACGGCAATGATTGAGCGCGCGCTCGACAAAGGCAGACGCGTGGGTATCAACGAGGTGGCCGAGAGGCTCTACACAAGCCGCTCCAAACTATGCGCCACCTTTAAGGCCCAAACCGGCGAGTCCCTGGGCGCCTACATTCGCAGACGCCGCATGGAGCGAGCACAGGACCTTTTGGCCGATAGCGCGCTCACGATAGCGCAGGTGGCAGAGCGTCTAGGCTACCCTCAGCAGGCCGCCTTCGCCCAAGCCTTCAAACAACACACCGGCACCACCCCCACCGCTTGGCGAAGCAAGCATCGCTAAGGCCCAAGCTCCCTGGCCGTAACGGAGCGATTAATTAGCCGCCGCCCGTCAGCTCACCCAGGATCTAAACGTCAAGATGCGCACAATCAAGCGCCTTTTTGATAAGAGGGACAGATCGATCAGCCAAATACAACGGAATGTTGAGCACCCCGTCGTCGAGCTTTAGGTTCTTAAGTGAGTAGCGGACCCTCAATGGAGTCGTCTCCGCATGCTTGTCGGCATAGTACTTAAGGCTCTTGGAATGAACGACCTCTCCCGATTTGACCTCGACGGGAACGATTTCGTTTCCGACTTGAATCAAAAAATCGACTTCGTGCTTCGGCTTCTCGTTTGTCCAATAACGCGGAGCAGCATCTAACTGTGAAAGTAATGCCTGAAGCACATAGTTCTCGGCGAACGAACCTTTGAACTCCGAAAATAGCGCATCCGAGATGGCAAAAGCGGACGCATCCAGCCTTGCCATGCGGCGCAGCAAGCCGACATCAAGACAGTAGACTTTAAATGCCTTGAGGTCATCGTACGCAGAGAGCGGCACACCACCGGCAGCATTAAGGCGAACCGCCGTGATGAGCCCAGCATCGGCAAGCCATTCCAGAGCATCCTCGTATTCTCGAGCACGAGCCCCCTCGCGCACCGCACCCCAAACGAACTTTTTGTTCTCGCGCGCCAACTGAGCTGGAATCGAGTTCCATATTTGCGAAAGCTTGGCGAACTGCGCACGGCCACCATGCTTGGCAAAATCGCGCTCGTAGGAATCCAAGAGATCAGACAACACCTTATCGACCTGAACGATATCGCCCGTCTCCACCCACCGGCCAAGAGCCTCTGGCATGCCGCCGCATGCAAAATAACGACGAAGATGCTCGACGAGACGGACATGGAAGAAATCGGGCACTGTCTCGATCTGATCCAGGCCGCCAAGGTATTCGTCGTAGTTTGCAGCGCCCTCGGCTTTCAGAAACTCGGAAAAGCTCATGGGGCGCATCTCCATGAACTCGACCTTTCCCACCGGAAAAGCGCTGGTCTCACGGGACAAGCGAACGCCCAACAAAGACCCTGCGCATGCGACGTGATACTCGGGGGCCTCGTCACAGAAGTATTTAAGGGCGCCGACTGCAGAAGGACAATCCTGGATCTCATCAATAATAAGCAGCGTTTCGCCGGGATTGATAGGCTGTCCAAGTGCCAGGGAAAGATTTGAGATGATCCGTCGAGGATCGCGCGTACCTTCGAAAAACTGAGCGTACTCGCTCTGTACCCCAGGTGACGGCTCCTCGAGCGTCAGATACACAAAATTGAGGTACGAGGTTCGGCCGAACTCCTTAAGCGCCCACGTCTTTCCAACCTGGCGCGCCCCCTTAAGGATAAGCGGCTTACGATATTCTGACGCTTTCCAAGCGTTAAGCTTGGCAATGATATCTCGCTGCATGACCGAACCTCCCGCAAAGAAACTTCCGTAAACGTGATATTTCCCACATTTTACCCTAGGTAAAACGTGACATTTATCACATTTACGGAAGTTTTAAGCTCATTTCGCCACACTTTCATCACATTGAAAAGGCGGAGGCGCATTTTGCGCCTCCG
>CABRWN010000022.1 GCA_902474645.1 uncultured Collinsella sp. | reverse complement strand
GCTGTAGTACGCGGTCTTGTGCGTCGCCATGTCCAGATAATCGTCGACCGAGATGTCAAAGCGCCCATCGCGGACCCAACCCAGGTCGAGTGCTTGACCCTCGATGGTGCGGACGATCATCTCGGTAAGCTCGTGGAGCACGCGCAGCTTCACGTCGGACTCCAGCGTAGGGTCGTCGAGAACCGTCTTGGTGACCATGGTGAGCGCCAGATCGCCGCAGTTGATGGCAAGGCCCGTGCCCTCGGTAAGGTGCATGCAAGGCTTGCCGCGACGCAGCTGGCCGTTGTCGGCTATGTCGTCATGGATAAGCGCTCCCGACTGAAAGTGCTCGATAGCTGCCGCCGCGCTGCGGGCGCTCTCAAAGTTACCGCCCACTGCGGTTGCGGCGAGCATGCAGATAAGCGGGCGGTGGCGCTTGCCGGCGTTGGCCGTAAAAGCCGAGAGCGGGGTATACAGGTAGCGCTCGATATCGGCAGAGGTCGCCTGTCCGTCAAAGAACGTGGCCAGATAGTCGTTGATCTGGTCAAAGTGCTGGGCTAAAAAGCTGGTAAACGGACTGGACACGGGTTCTCGCATTCTTTCTTAGTTTGCATCGTTGCGGTGTGCAGATACCATATTGCCACATTGGAGTTGCCGGCGCGTCTGTTTTGGCGATTTGGGGAAACGGGACGCGTGCGCGTGCCGGCTGCTTATATAAGCCTAAAGTGCTCGAGCGCCTTGACGACGCCATCTTTGTCGACCGAGTCGGTGATGTAGTCGGCGCGCTTTTTGAGATAGTCTGGTGCGTTGCCCATCGCAATGCCGACATCGACGGCGTTCATCAGCGAGACGTCATTGCTGGCGTCGCCGATGCCGTATACGGTTCCGTGGTGGGGGTCGAGGGCGTCGAGTACAGACTGGATACCCCCGCGCTTCGTGCATTCGCGGGGCGAGATTTCGGTTACCTCGAGTTCGAGCTCGTTAAAGCACAGCAGCGGCTCAAGTGCCTTATCTTGAGCGATGTGGTTGGCGAGCGATGTAGACATCAAGATCTTGTAGACACTGTAATGTTGCAGCTGCGTGACTGCGTCGCCCAGGGTGCGCGCGTATCCGGGAGCATCGGGGGCATCGGCACTCATGCGCACGACGCCGTTGAGGCCCTCGAAGCGGATGACCTCGCCCGATTGCTCAAGGTAGGGGGCAAGACGCTGCAGCATACTGGGCGTCATCGACAGATCGCGAATTGCGTGTCCGTTGATCTCGGCGTAACCGCCCGCAAGACAGACGATGCCGGTCCAGGGCAGCTCAAGAAGTTTGGGGTGGATGCAGCTGAGGGTGCGCCCTGTGCAGATAAAGGCCATGTTGCCATTTGCAACGAAATCGCGGATGGCCTGCGAGACCGCCTCGTTGGGATAGGGGGACAGGTCACGCTCGCTCTCGGGAAGCTCTTGTGCCGCTCGAAGGTCTTGCCAGGCGAGCGTTCCGTCGATATCGAAGAAGCAGATATCGCTGCGCTTATGGGCTGCGCTGGCGGCAGGGGAGGCCGAGGTGGTGGGCACAAATCCCGGCTCGAGGCCCATGATCTGGTCAAAATGCTCTTTAACGCGGGGAACGGAGATGCCGATGATCACCTGGGCGGTCTTGCCCGTAATGATGAGGCTTTTGGCGCCCACCGCGACAAACGACGCGTTATCTGCAACGATAGAAGGGTCTGCGACTTCGACGCGCAGGCGCGTGGCGCAGTTGGTTGCGCCCACGATATTGCCAACGCCACCTAAAAGCTGAATTACCCGCTCAGCGAGGACGTGATCTTGATCGGATTGACTATTGACCTCGTCATTGGGAGATTGCTCTTTGGCAAAGCCGCTTTCCGTCAAACGATCGATTGCCGCGCGATTGGCGACATGATCCTCGCGGCCCGGCGTCTTAAGGTCATAGACCAAGATGAGTGCTCGAAAACTAACAAAAAAGATGAGGCTAAAGGCAAGGCCGATACCGAGCGCCAAAAGATAGGCACCGGCATGCGTGCGCATGAGCGGAATAAAGTTGAAGGCTGCCATCTCCATGAGGCCGCCCGAGAAGATGCCGACGATGCCAAAGAGATTCATGGTTGTGGCAAGGCAAGACGATAAGACGGCATAGAGAAAAAAGAGCCCGGGGTGGGTGAACATAAAGAGAAACTCCAGTGGCTCGGTAACGCCGCAAACCACCGAGGCGATGATGGCGGGAACAAGGATGACCCTGAGGCCGGCGCGGCGCTCGGGTTTTGCGGTGGAGTAGAACGCGGCTGCGATGGCGGGAAGGCCAAAGAGCTTGACCCAGCCGGTGGCGGTAAAACCGGCCCACGGCGCAAGTTCATTAAGGGGGCGCGTGCTATGGGAGAGGATGGGGAGCAAGCTGCTCCACGTGGCGTAGATGCCGTCGTTAATGACCAGGTTGTCGTAGTAGATCGGCATGTAGAGCAGGTGGTGCAGCCCCATGGGCTCGAGCGCTCGCTCCAAAAACACAAAGATGCCCACGCCAAAGGGGCCGACGCTCGTAAGTGCATGGCGCAGCGTTTCGGTCATTGCGTATACGGAGGGCACGATGGCGGCCGAGATAGCGGCAAGGGCAAACACGGCAAAAAAGCTGATGAGGTAGACCAGCGAGGAGCCCGAGAAGGTGCCGAGCCAATCGGGAACCTTGGCATCGTAGAAGCGGTCATGGATGGCGACGACGGTTGCCGATACCACCAGCGGGCCGATAATGCCGGTGTCGAGCGTCTTGATGCCGTCGATGACGGTGATACCGTTGGCGGGGGTCAAAGATGACGGGTACTTAAGCCCAAGGTTGTCTCCGCTCAGCTTAATGATCTCGCTCAAAAAGAAGCAATAGGCAAAATAGGCCACGAGTGCCTCGAGGCAGCAGCGTGCCGGTTGCTTTTGGGCAAGACCGATGGGCAGCGCTACGGCAAAAAGGAGCGGGAGGCGTTTAAAGACCGTCCACGAGCCGCGCTGGATGATGGTCCAAAAAACGTACCAAGGGGTTCCGTATACGGCGAGATCGCCGACGATGTCCGCAGTCGTTGCGAGAGCGGAGACGCCGACCATGAGGCCTGATATAGAAAACAGCATGGCGGGAGCGAACATTGCCCCGCCAAAGCGTTGGATTTTTTGCAGCATGTTCTGCCTTCCGAATATCGAGGCGCGTTGCGCGTGGGGAAACGTTTAAACAATGGATTCATTGTAGAGGACCAGACGATTGTCGAACCGGCAGTTTTGAGCGAAACCGATTTGGGCATGACAGAAACCGTCAACGGTTAAATCCTGTCGCTTTACCGATATTCGGTTTAAACAACTTTAAGAAATGCTATCGTGCCTAGCCGGAAATAAATAATGTAGAGGTGAAACAATGCCAAAAGCGATATACGAAGGAATCTACCGAGAAATACGCTCGCGCATCATTAATGGGACCTATGCGTTTCAGGAGATGCTGCCAACCGAAGCCGAGCTGACCGCGGAGTTCGGATGCACTCGCAATACCGTCCGTCGCGCCTTGGGTATGCTGTCCGACGGGATGTTTGTGCAGCCCATACACGGCAAAGGCGTGCGCGTTATTTGGCTTAAGGGCGAAACCGACATGTTGGGCGCACTCGAAGAGGTTGAGTCGTTTGGCGAGTTTGCAAAGCGCAACAATGCCGTTGCATCGACGGACGTTAAGTCTTTTGAACATCTGGTCTGCACCGAGCAACTCTCTCGTCACCTGGGCTTTAAGGTGGGCGAGGAGTTGATTCGCGTGGTGCGCGTCCGTAGCCTTAACGGCAATGCGCGCCAAGTAGACCATGGTTACTTTTTGGAGTCGATCGCCAAGGGTCTGACGCCCGAGATCGCCGCAAAGTCAATTTACGACTATCTGGAGCACAAACGCGGCGTCAAGGTGATGGCGAGTCGCCGTACGGTGAGCGTCGAGCTTGCCAACGATGAGGACTGCAGCTATCTTGACCTCGGCAAATACAACTGTGTCGCCGTCATGGAGAGCCAGTCGTACACCTCGGACGGCATCTTGTTCGAGGTCACGCATGCCCGCACGCATCCCGAGATCTTCCATTACCGCGTCAACTCCAAGCGATAGCCGGCTAGCTCGCAGCCTGACGAGACTCATGCCCTCAAAGCGAAAACGCCCGGTCAAACCGACGATGCATCGGCTTGACCGGGCGTTTTCTCTGCATTTGATAACAAATAATTGTTTATACAAAACTTGTCAAGTATCAAGTTGAAATTACCGTTCACCGAAGTTTTTCTACCGCTCTAGTAATACTTGTTCAAACAAGTAGCCAAATAGCGTATCGTACAAATCAGCAAAAGGGGCAAAGTCCCCGAGCCAATCTCCGAAGGCGGCGGCAAAGGGTGCCGCCACGGTGTGAAAGGGTGGATTGTAATGAAGAACGAAATGAGCAGAAGGCAGTTCCTGGGCTTTGCTGGTTCCGCGGCTGCGGTTCTTGGTCTGGGCCTCGTGGGCTGCGGCGGTTCTGCCGGCTCCGGCTCCTCTGCTTCTGGTGACGCTGCCGAGGTCTACTTCCTCCAATTCAAGCCCGAGGTCGACAAGGAGTGGAAGGAGATCGCCAAGGCGTACAAGAAGGAGAAGGGCGTCGAGGTCAAGATCGTGACCGCCGCCTCCAACACCTACGAGGAGAAGCTCAAGTCCGAGATGTCCAAGAGCTCCGCTCCGACCCTGTTCCAGGTCAACGGCCCCACCGGTCTTAAGAACTGGAAGGATTACTGCGCCGACCTGTCCGATACCAAGCTCCGCGGTGAGCTCATCGACGACTCCCTGGCTCTGCAGTCCGACGGCAAGGATCTGGGTATCGACTGGGTCCAGGAGAGCTACGGCATCATCTACAACAAGCAGCTGCTCGAGAAGGCTGGCTACAAGGCCGAGGACATCAACTCCTTCGACAAGCTGAAGGCTTGTGCCGACGACATCCAGGCCCGCAAGGACGAGCTTGGCGTTGAGGGTGCCTTCACTTCCGCCGGCATGGATGACTCCTCCAGCTGGCGCTACACCACCCACCTCGCCAACCTCCCGCTCTACTACGAGTTCGAGAAGGAGCACAACCAGGAGGACGACGAGATCAAGGGCGAGTATCTCGACAACTTCAAGCAGATTTTCGACCTGTACATCACCGACTCCACCTGCGATCCTTCGCAGCTTGCCTCCAAGACCGGCGACGACGCCACCAACGAGTTCGCAACCGGCAAGGCCGTCTTCTATCAGAACGGCTCTTGGGCATACGCTGACCTCACCAAGGCCGGTATGACCGACGACCAGCTCGGCATGCTGCCGATCTACATCGGCGTCGACGGCGAGGAGAACCAGGGCCTGTGCTCCGGCGGCGAGAACTACTGGTGCGTGAGTTCCCAGGCTTCCGAGGATGCTCAGAAGGCCACCGAGGACTTCATGTACTGGTGCGTCACCGCTGACACCCCGACCAGCATCATCGCCGACAAGATGGGTCTGACCGCTCCGTTCAAGAGCGCCAAGGAGACTACCAACGTCTTCTCGCAGCAGGCCGTTGCCATGGCTAAGGACGGCAAGAAGACCGTCGCTTGGGACTTCGTCTACATCCCCTCTGAGGAGTGGAAGAAGAACCTCAAGCAGGCTCTGATTGCCTATGCTGCCGACAACAGCAAGTGGGACGGCGTCAAGAACGCCTTCGTCGATGGCTGGAAGACCGAGAAGGCTGCTTCCGAGTAAGCAGTTGCTGCCCAAGCTATCTGATTAGCGACAGGGGGCGGGCAGACGTTGGTTTGCCCGCCCCCTGCATATTGAAAGGACCCTTCTATGGGCAAAGCACTCAAGCGCTGGTGGCCGCTCTTTATGCTGCCCACGTGTCTGGCGTTTATGATCGGGTTCGTGATCCCCTTTATCCAGGGTTTCTATCTCTCGTTCTGCCAGTTTATTACTATCAACAACACGCACTTTGTCGGTATCGAGAACTACGTGCGCGCACTGTCCGATCCGCAGTTTGCCACGTCGTTCTTCTTTACCGTGGCGTTTGCCTTCCTGTCGACGGTGCTCATCAACGTGATCGCCCTCGCCATCGCGCAGGCGCTCACCCGCAAAGCGCTCAAGGGCACCAACATCTTCCGTACGATCTTCTTTATGCCTAACCTGATCGGCGGCATCGTGCTGGGCTACATTTGGCAGATTCTGATCAACTGCCTGCTCTCCAACGTGGGCGCCCAGCTCATCGCCCTTAACTCTGCTGCTGGCTTCTGGGGCCTTATCATCCTGACCCTGTGGCAGCAGGTCGGCTACATGATGATCATCTACATCGCTGGTCTGCAGTCCATTCCGTCCGACTACATCGAGGCCGCCAAGGTCGACGGTGCCACGGCATGGCAGACGTTTTGGAAGGTTAAGATCCCTAACCTGATGCCGACCATCACCATCTGCCTGTTCCTGTCCATCACCAACGGCTTTAAGCTGTTCGACCAGAACCTCGCCCTTACCGGCGGCGCCCCCGCGCACTCCACCGAGATGCTCGCCCTGAACATCTACAACACGTTCTATTCGCGTGCCGGTATCGCATGGCAGGGCATCGGTCAGGCCAAGGCGGTTATCTTCTGCATCCTGGTCGTAGCCATCTCCATGATTCAGCTTAAGGCCACGAGGTCCAAGGAGGTGCAGCAGTAATGAAACGCGATAAGGTTATCAACCGCGCGCTCTCGATTTTCTTTACGATTCTGTCGCTCGCGTGGATCTACCCCGTGTTCATGATTGCGCTCAATTCCTTTAAAAAGGCAACTGCAATCAGCACCACCACGGCATTCGATCTGCTCACGCCCGAGACGTTCAACGGCCTCGCAAACTACATGCACGCCCTTAACGAGCAGGGCTTTGCCTCGGCATTTATGTACTCGCTCATCATCACGGTCACGTCGGTCGTGCTGATTCTGTTGTGCTGCTCCATGTGTGCTTGGTACGTAGTGCGCGTCAACAGCAAGATCTCGAACTTCTTCTATTACCTGTTCGTCTTCTCGATGGTCGTGCCCTTCCAGATGCTCATGTTCACGCTGTCCAATTTGGCGGACCGCATCGGCTTCAACACGCCGTTCAACATCTGCTTTATCTACCTCGGCTTTGGCGCGGGCCTGGCGGTCTTTATGTTCGCCGGCTTTGTAAAGAACATTCCGCTCGAGATCGAAGAGGCGGCCATGATCGACGGCTGCAACCCGGTCCAGGTGTTCTTTAAGATCGTCCTTCCCATCATGAAGCCCACCTATCTTTCGGTCGGCATTCTCGAGACCATGTGGGTCTGGAACGACTATCTGCTGCCCTACCTTACCCTCGACTCCACCAAGTACAAGACCATTCCTATCTTGATCCAGTACTTCCGCGGCGGCTACGGCCACGTCGAGCTCGGTCCCATGATGGCCTGCATCATGATGGTCGTTATCCCCATCGTCATCATGTACATCCTCTGCCAGAAGTACATCATCGACGGCGTGGTGGCAGGTGCCGTCAAGGGCTGATGCCGTAACTGTTTTGCAAGTTTCTGCGGCGCCCCTCAGCGCGGCGCCGCATATCGAAAGGTAAAGACATGGCCGAGATCGTTCTCAAACATGTTCAGAAGGTGTATCCCAACAACGAGTCCAAAAAGAAGGGCTTCTTTGGCAAAAAGAAGAGGACCGAGGAGAAGAAGCACAACCTCAAGGTTACCGAGGATGGTGTGCTCGCTGTAGAGGACTTCAACCTCACCGTTCACGACCAGGAGTTCATCGTCCTCGTTGGCCCGTCTGGCTGCGGCAAGTCCACGACGATGCGCATGGTCGCTGGCCTGGAGGACATCACTTCGGGCGACGTGCTCATCGACGGCAAGCGCGTCAACGACGTGGCGCCCAAGGACCGCGACATTGCCATGGTGTTCCAGAGCTATGCTCTGTACCCCAATATGACGGTGTACGAGAACATGGCGTTTACGCTTGAGCTCAAGAAGGTCCCCAGGGACGAGATCGACCGCAAGGTTCGCTCTGCTGCCGAGATCCTGGGTATTACCGAGTATCTCGACCGTAAGCCCAAGGCGCTTTCGGGCGGTCAGCGTCAGCGTGTCGCCATCGGCCGCGCCATCGTGCGAGACCCCAAGGTCTTCCTGATGGACGAGCCGCTGTCCAACCTGGACGCCAAGCTGCGTAACCAGATGCGAGCCGAGCTCATTAAGCTGCGTCACGAGATCAAGGGCACCTTCATCTACGTTACTCACGACCAGACCGAGGCTATGACCCTTGGTGACCGTATCGTGGTCATGAAGGACGGCGTTGTCCAGCAGATCGCCACGCCGCAGGAGGTCTTCAACCATCCCGCGAACATCTTCGTCGCCGGCTTCATCGGCGTGCCGCAGATGAACTTCTTCGATGCCCAGCTGGTGCGCTCGGGCAACGGCTTTACCGTCAAGACCGAGGATATGAACGTGGCACTCGCCCCCGAGACTTGCGTTCAACTTGCCCTCAACTGGGACGGCGGCGACGTGAAGGAGATTACGGCCGGCGTGCGCCCCGAGCAGATTCTGCTTGCCGACAAGGACGAGGAGGGCGCGCTCCAGGGTACCGTCGAGGTGACCGAGCTCATGGGTTCGACCGAGCATGTCCACGTGACCGCTCCCGATGGCCAGTTCGTCCTGATCATTCCCGTTGTCGACCTCGAGGCCAAGGGCGCGCTCAAGGCGGGCGACCCCATCTGGTTCAAGTTCGAGAAGAACGCGACCCACCTCTTCGATAAGGTCTCTGGCAAGAACCTTATCTAGGCCTGGTGCATCCGGGCCCTCCCTTTGGGCGACTGCGGTATTGCCATCCTTTTGCCGCGGTCACATATAAGGCTCCCCTCCCGTCCACTGGGCGAGAGGGGAGCCTTTCTTTGTGTTGGGATTGTCTGACCGGTCGTTTGTCTCGATCTGTAACGGGTAGGGCCGATTTCGGACGTTAGATGTTACAGATTGAGATAAACCCAAGGGGAGGGGCCGGTATGTCTCAATCTGTAACAGCTGGGGCCGTTTTTACCGAGTAGTTGTTACAGATCGAGATTCTTCGGTCGAGTCGGGTCACAGGGTAGCGTGCGGGCACAAAAAGCGGAGCCGCGTTGCCACGACTCCGCTTTCAAGAGGATGGATAAAGGAAACGAAATTAGCTCAGGTGCCAAATCTCGTCGTTGTACTGGGAGATCGTGCGGTCAGACGAGAAGGTGCCGGCGTTGGCGATGTTGATCAGCGCCTTGCGCATCCAGGCGTCCTGGTCCTCGTAGTCTGCCAGCACGCGCTCCTTGGTCTGGATGTACTCCTCAATGTCGAGCAGGGCCATAAACCAGTCCTTGCCCTTAATGTCGTCGTGCAGGCGCTGCAGGCGCTCGGCGTTGCCGGTCGCCATAAAGGCGGGGTTGGTGATGAAGTCCACCAGCAGTTTAATGCCGGGCTTGCGGTAGAGCGCACCGGCGTCATAGGCGCCGTCGGCGTAGAGCTGCTCGACCTGTTTGGACGAGGCACCAAAGGTATAGATGTTCTCGTCGCCCACGAGCTCGGCAATCTCCACGTTGGCACCGTCGAGCGTGCACAGGGTTAGGGCGCCGTTGAGCATGAACTTCATGTTGGAGGTGCCGCTCGCCTCCTTGGAGGCCAGGCTGATCTGCTCGGAGATGTCAGCGGCGGGGATCACGCGCTCGGCGGCGGTGACGTTGTAGTTCTCGATCATGACAACCTGCAGGTAGGGAGCCACGTCGGGGTCGTTTGCGATCCACTGTGACAGCGTCAGGATCAGATGGATGATGTCCTGGGCGATGGTGTAGGCAGGGGCCGCCTTGCCGCCAAAGACGATGGTGACGGGGTGCTTAGGTCTGTTGCCGTTCTTGATATCGAGGTACTTCCAGATGATGTAGAGCGCGAGCATCTGCTGGCGCTTGTACTCGTGGATGCGCTTGACCTGGACATCGATGATGGCGTTGGAGGGAATGGTCACGCCCTGCTCGAGCGCCATGAACTGGCGCATGATGGCCTTGGCCTCGACCTTGGTGGCGGCCAGGCGCTCAAGAACGTCCTTGTCGTCGGCGAACTTGGCGAGTTTGCTCAGATCGCCGGTGCTGCGCCAGTCGGTGCCGATCACATCGTCGAGCAGGCTGGCGAGCGCGGGGTTGGCCCCATGGATCCAGCGGCGGAAGGTGATGCCGTTGGTCTTGTTGGAGAACTTCTTGGGATAGATCTCGTAGAACGGATGAAGCTCGGTGTCCTCGAGGATCTTGGTGTGGAGGGCGGCTACGCCGTTGATGGAGAAGCCAAAGTGAATGTCCATGTGGGCCATGTGGACGGTGTCGTATTCGTCGATGATGGCGACGCGCGGGTCATCGTGCTCGGCCTTCGCGATCTCATCGAGCTTGACGATAATGTCGGCGATGGCAGGGGAGACCTTCTGCAGGCTGGCGAGCGGCCACTTCTCGAGCGCCTCGGCAAGAATCGTGTGGTTAGTGTAGGCGACCATGGAGCGTACGATGGTCACGGCCTCGTCAAACTCGATGCCATGTTCGGTGGTGAGCAAGCGAATGAGCTCGGGGATGACCATGGTGGGGTGCGTGTCGTTAATTTGGACCACGGCGTAGTCGGCCAGATCGTGCAGGTTGCTGCCGCACTCGACGGCCTCGTCGATCAGGAGCTGGGCGGCGTTGCTCACCATGAAGTACTCCTGATAGATGCGAAGTAGGCGGCCCTGCTCGTCGGAATCGTCGGGGTAGAGGAACAAGGTGAGGTTCTTGGCGATCTCGGTCTTGTCGAAGTCGATGGAGCTGCCGGGGACCAGGCCGTCGTCGACGCTCGCCAGGTCGAACAGGCGCAGGCGGTTCTTGGTGGGCTGGCCGTAACCGGGCACATCGATGTTGACGAGCTTGGAAGTAACGGCAAAATCGCCGAACTCGACGGTGTAGGAGCGGTCATCGTCGACTAGGATGTCCTGCTCACCGAGCCACTCGTCGGGGACGGCCTTCTGCTGGTTGTCGACAAAGCGCTGACGGAACAGACCGTAGTGATAGTTGAGGCCCACGCCATCGCCGGTCAAGCCCAGCGTGGCGATGGAATCCAGGAAGCACGCGGCCAGGCGGCCCAGGCCGCCGTTGCCGAGCGACGGCTCGACCTCGAACTCCTCGATCTTGTTGAGGTCGTGGCCTGCGGCGGTGAGCTGGTCCTTAACCTCGTCGTAGATGCCGAGGTCGATCATGTTGTTGATGAGCAGCTTGCCGATCAAAAATTCGGCGGAAATGTAATAGAGCTTTTTCTTGCCGTTGTTGAGCGGGCAGGCGGCGGAGCGCTCCTGCACGAGTTTGACCAGCAGCTTGTAAATGCGACGGTCGTCGAGCTGCTCGAGCGAGGTGCCAAAAGACTGCTCGGCGAGTTCCATGAGGTTAATTTGGGGCATGTTTTCTCCTGTGATGGGTTGTTTCATGTCTGCAATTCATAAGAAGCCCGCGCGAGGGGATTGGGGTGGCCTCGCGCGGGAAAAGCAAGCGCGTCCGCACGGTGGGGAGGGGTTGGGCGCGGTAGCTCCTATTGAGGAAGCTCGATTTCGGCTTCCGACGGGATGCGGAAGTAGGTCTCGGTCCAGTCGGTGAGTTTGTGCTCGAGCTCGCGGGTGATGGCGCCGTCGAGCATGCGCCAGGTCCAGTTGCCGCCCAGCGTGGCAGGGGTGTTGATGCGCGCCTCGTTGCCCAAGTTGAGCAGGTCCTGCATGGTGTAGATGCACGTGTCGCTCACGCTGGCGGCGATGGTGCGATTGAGTGCATCTGCCATGGGTTCGCCGGCCTGCTGATGGGTGTACAGGGCTGCCTGCTCGCGCTGACGCGGGGTGGCCGTTCCCTCAAACCAACCGCGCGCCGTCTCGTTGTCGTGGGTGCCCACATAGGCGACGGTGTTGGCGATGTAGTTATGCGGCAGGTAGTACGAGTTGGTGCCCTCAAAGGCAAACTGCAGGATCTTCATGCCGGGGAAGCCCGAGTTGTCGCGCATGTCGATGACGCCGGGGGTGAGGAAGCCCAGGTCCTCGGCGATGATGGGCAGCGTGCCGAGCTTTTCCTCGAGCGTCTTGAAGAACTTGAGGCCGGGACCCTGCGTCCACGAACCGTAGGACGAATCGGGTGAGGAGAACGGCACCTCCCAATAGGCTTCGAAGCCGCGGAAGTGATCCAGGCGGATGACGTCGTACATGTCGAGGGCGGCGCGAATGCGGCCCTCCCACCAGGAGAAGCCGTCGGACTCCATGGCGTCCCAGTCGTAGATGGGGTTGCCCCAGTACTGGCCGGTGGCCGAGAACTGGTCGGGCGGCGTGCCGGCGACGCTCACGGGATTGCCGGCGGCGTCGATCTTAAAGAGCTCAGGCGTCGCCCACATCTCGACGGAGTCACGCGAGACATAGATGGGCAGGTCGCCGATGATGAGAATGTCGCGCTCGTTGGCATAGGCCTTGAGGCGGCTCCACTGGCGATCGAAGAAGTACTGCGTCATCTGGTGGTAGAGCATACGCGCCGGATGGTCGGCGCAGACCTTGGCGGAAGCCTCGCCGCGGGTGCGGAGCTCCGCGGGCCACTCCCAAAACGCCTTGAGACCGCACTCCTCTTTGACGGTCATGAACTCACAGTAGGGGATGAGCCAGTCCTCGTTGGCCTGGATAAAGTCATCGAAATCGGCCGGCTTGTCGGCAGCAAAGCGCTCGGCGGCTCGGTCGAGAATCTGACGGCGGCCGCCAAAGATAGCACCGTAGTCGACATTGCTGGGGTCGGATCCCAGATACACGCCATCGATATCGCGCTGCTCCAGATACCCTGCCTCGATAAGCTCGGCAAAGTCGATAAAGTTGGGGTTGCCTGCGCGGGCCGAGAACGACTGATAGGGCGAATCGCCATAGCTGGTCGTCGTAAGGGGCAGAATCTGCCAGTAATGTTGTTTGCACGAGGCGAGAAAATCGACGAAGTCGTAGGCATTCCAGCCAAAGCCGCCGATTCCGTATGGTCCGGGCAGAGATGAGACGGGCATGAGGACGCCGCTTGCACGCTCCATGAATGCGCTCACCAACCTTCTTGTTGTGGGGTCGGCCTGCCGATGGGTGTGCAGTCCGCCTCCGATGTTCTGATTCGATACGCCTATTGTAAAACATGTTGTTTAAACATGTACAGGCAAGATAAAAAAGTTGGTCGATTTTCGGCGAATGGTTACATGCCATGAAAAAAAGCCCCGACCTCACAACGTGAGATCGGGGCAAGAGCGGTATGTAGGTTTTTGCTACTCGGCGTCGGCGAAGCCGTTGGGGTTGTGGCTCTGCCAGTTCCAGCTATCGCGGCACATGTCCGCGATGTCGTACTGGGCCTTCCAGCCCATCATGCGCTCGGCCTTGGAGGCATCGCACCAGTTGGCAGCGATGTCGCCGGCGCGGCGCTCGCGGATCACATAGGGCAGCTCCTTGCCACAAGCCTTGGAGAAGGCGGCAACGACCTCGAGTACCGAGGTGCCGGTGCCGGTGCCCAGGTTAAAGATCTCGACGCCGGTTTTGCCGTTCATCCAGTTAAGGGCGGCAACGTGACCAGAGGCCAGATCGCACACGTGGATGTAGTCGCGCACGCCGGTGCCGTCGGGGGTGGGGTAGTCGTTGCCAAAGACCTGAACGGCCTCGAGCTTGCCCACGGCGACCTGGGCGACATAAGGCACCAGGTTGTTGGGGATGCCCTTGGGGTCCTCGCCGATCAGGCCCGACGGATGAGCGCCAATGGGGTTGAAGTAACGGAGCAGCACGACGTCCCACTCGGGGTCGGCGGTGTGGACGTCCATAAGGATCTGCTCGATCATCCACTTGGTCCAACCATAGGGGTTGGTCGCGGGCTTCTTAGGATCCTCCTCGGTGACGGGCGGGTTGTCCGGGTCGCCGTAGACGGTCGAGGAGCTCGAGAAGATGATGGACTTGCAGCCATGGTTGCGCATGACGTCGATGAGCACCAGGGTGTTCTCGATGTTGTTGTGATAGTACTCGACGGGCTTGCTCACCGACTCGCCGACGGCCTTAAAGCCGGCAAAGTGGATGACACGGTCGATCTGATGGGTATCGAAGATCTTGTTCATCGCATCGCGGTCGAGCACGTTGGCCTCGTAGAAGGTGAGGTTCTTGGCGGCCTCGTCGCCCACGATGGTCTTGACGCGGTCGACGGCGACGGCGCTGGAGTTGGAGAGATCATCGACGATGACGACCTGGTAGCCACCCTCGAGCAGCTGAACGACGGTGTGCGAGCCGATAAAGCCGGCGCCACCGGTAACGAGGACACAGGTGTCTTTGGGGTCGAGTGCTTTGGACATGTAGTCTCCTATCGAATCAGGAACACTTCTTCAGGGGAGTATAGCGCAGGCAGGGACGCCCAAATCGTGCGCTGTAGGAAAAGCGGAGGATTGTGCCAACGTACTCATAGAAGAGCTTGCGTACGCATAACCTGATCTTTGACATTTGCTTACGAGCCGCTGACCTTGTAGTTTCCTGCCGTTCGTGGAAATCGTTGGGACGCGCCATATGTACGCTAATATGTATGAGTTGAGCGACATATAAATAAACATGTAACGGAGTACATATGTCACCAAACAGCGATTCCATCCTTTCCCAGGAGCTCTCGCGCCGCACTGCCCTCAAGGCCCTGTTCGGCGCCGCTTCTGCGGCAGTTCTTTTTGGCCTGCCCGCTCGCGCCCATGCGGCGGAGGCTTCCAAAGAAACAACCGATAAACTGAATGCCGCCCAGGCCCAGCTCGACGAGGTTCAGGCCCAGCTCGACAGCATCGCAAATGAGTATGCGGCGCTGGCCAACAAGAATGCCCAGACCCTCAACGACATCGAGAATGTCCAGGGCAAGATTGACGACACGCAGGCCCAGATCGATGAAAAGAAGGCCGAGCTCAAGAAGAAGCGCAACGACCTTTCCGATCGCGTGGCCGCCAGCTACAAGTCCGGCGGCACGAACATCCTGTCGCTGCTGCTGGCCTCTGGCTCGTTTGAGGAACTCGTCGCCAACGCGCATTACGTTGAGAAGATCAACAAGAGCGACCGCGATGCCATTGAGGATATCCAGACGATTCAGGCTGAGCTCGACGCACAGAAGACCGAGCTCGAAGCACAAAAGGCCGACCTGGAAAAACTCAAGGACCAGCAGACGGCTCAGATGCAGGACATGCAGGCCAAGCAGCAAGAAGTCCAGACCGTGCTGAACGGTCTTTCCGACGACGTCAAGGAGCTCATGGCTCAGCGCGATTCCGAGATCCTCGCTGCCGCCCAGGCTGAGGAGGCCGCTAGGAAGGCCGCGGCTGCCGCGAACAAGAACAATTCCTACTCGGGTGGTTCGAGCTCGGGTGGTGGATCGTACGCGCCCGGAACTCCGCAGCAGAATGCCGGCTCGGGCAAGCAGCAGGCTGTCGTCAACGCGTGCTACTCCACGCCTTCGCCGGGTCAGAACTGGTGCGCGGCGTGGGTCACCAATGTCTTCCGTAACGCCGGCGTTGGCTACTTTGGCGGCAATGCGTGCGACATGTTTAACGCCTGGTGCTATAGCTCCGACCGCTCGGCGCTGCAGGTGGGCATGATCGTGGCCGATTCCTCGCACAGCGGCACGGGTGCTCCGGGCCTTATCTACGGTCATGTGGGTATCTACGTTGGCGGCGGCATCGTTATGAGCAATGAGGGGGCCATTACGTCTAAGTCGCTTGATTCGTTTATTAGCTTCTATGGCACTGGCTCTGGCGTGCGTTGGGGCTGGCTCGGCGGTATTGCGCTGTCGTAGCTGCGGCTTGGTCCGGGACAGTCCGAGAGGCATAAGGTTGCCTGCTCGGGCAGTCCTGCTCGCACGGAGAGCACATTAAGTGCTCTCCGGCTCGTGCGGAACTCGCGATCGATGTTGCCCTATACGCCCGCCCAGGTCCTTGGGTAACGTTGCTGGACGAACGTCGCTTTGCTCGTTCGCTTTTTGATCTGGAGAGCCGGGTGGGCTGATAGATAGATATGAGTAGGGGCTCTCCCGTACATGGACGGGAGAGCCCCTTGTTGCGTTTGGGTTGTTGGTGCGACCTAGAGGTGCGAGACGATCAGTTCCATCTTGCCTTCGAGGTCGATGGAGCTGACGGTGCTGGGGGCCAGCAGGTGGCTTCCCTTGTGGACGGGGTCGCCGCAGACGGTGCCTTCGCCGTCGATGACCGACAGGCACATGAAGGGCCAACGCTGGTCGAGGGTCTTGCTGCCGTTAACGCGCACGCGATCGACGGTGTAGCAGGGGCAAGACTCGAGCTCGGTCACGCCATCCACCTCGGGCACGGTCACCGTGCCGTCGGTCGGAGCCTGAGCATCAAAGTTTATGCAGTCGAGGCTCTGCTCAATGTGCAGGGGACGCAGTTTGCCGTCGGTGCCGGGGCGGTCGTAATCGTACAGGCGATACGTCACGTCGCACGACTGCTGCGTTTCCAAAATGAGCGTGCCGGCCTTGATGGCGTGAACGGTACCGGAATCAATCTGGAAAAAGTCGCCCTTGTGGATCGGCAGTACGTTGAGCATGTCGTCCCAGCGGCCGTCCTTGATCATCTGTGCGGCCTCGGTGCGGTCTTTAGCACGCTGGCCGACGATGATCGTGGCGCCGGGCTCGCAATCCAGCACGTACCAGCACTCGGTTTTACCCAGGCTGCCGTTCTCGTGCTCGGCGGCGTACTCGTCGTTGGGATGAATCTGGATCGAAAGGTCGTCCTTGGCGTCCAGAATCTTAATTAGCAGCGGGAACTCCTTGCCCTCGCAATTGCCAAAAAGCTCACGGTGCTCGGCCCACAGCCATGAAAGCGTGTGGCCCGCATACGGTCCCTCAGCAATCTGGCAGTCGCCGTTGGGATGGGCCGAGATAGCCCAGAACTCACCGATGGGACCTTCGGGAATGTCGTAACCAAATACGGTCTCGAGCTGGCGGCCACCCCAGATCTTCTTGCGGAAGATCGGCGTCAGTTTAATCAAATCGGACATATTCATACCTCCATTGTGTTGCGCGGGCGCCGCACAAAGCAGCGCAAAACGAGCGCCCGCATGACTACAAAAACCTACGCCAACGTTACATTGTGCAACTCAAAGCGGTCGCCAACGTTGCGCGAGGTCGAATACTCAAAGGCGGCACCGCTGTCCAAAAAGCCAATCTGGGTGAGCTCGAGCAGGGGAGAGCCAGGTTTGGTGTCCAGACGCTCGGCTTCTTCTTCGGTTGCTGCCACGGCGCGAATGGTACGGTGAAAGCTCGAAATCTTCAGGCCACATTGCTCGCGGATGAAGCGGTAGAGCGATCCGTACAGGTCCTTCTTTTTAAGGCCTGGAATCAGCTCGAGGGGCATGTAGGTGTACTCGATAACGATGGGCTTCTCGTCGGCCTGACGCACGCGCACGATGTGATAGGCAAAGTCATCCTCGGCAATTCCCAGCTGGGCTGCGATGTCCGCTGGTGGATTAACAATCGAGAAATCGTAGACCACTGAGGTAACCTTCTCCCCGCGGTGCTCATACGAAAAGCCCTGGGCACGGTCGTTTTTGCCCTGGAAAAACGCCTGGCCGGGAAGTCCCGCCGTGTCCTTAACGTAGGTGCCCGATCCGCGTCGGCTGGTAATAAGGCCTTCCTCGGTGATTTGTTCAATAGCTCGTTTGACGGTGATTTTGGAAACGCTATAGAGCTTGCAGAACTCAACGACGGTAGGAAGCTTGTCGCCCGGTTTAAGAGCGCCATCCTCGATAGTGCGACGAATATCTGCAGCTATCGCCTCGTATTTGGGAATCATGGAGCCTCCTTTCCAACTTGATTGAGTATAAAAGAAAGTATAGTTAACACCTAAGCATCCCTATTATATATTGAAAAAGTTCGAGAAAGATATAATTAAAAGTCGCTTTGCATATAAATTAGAGCGCTCTAAATAGATAAACATCTGAGTAATGTCGTGTTAAGCGGTCATTCGCGTTTTCCCAGATAAAACCTGCCAAAACAAACCTGTCCCTTTTTGGTAGGTTTTTGCCTTGGGAGCGGTACCATACAGGCAATGTTTAAACGAGAAAGGTGGGCTCCCATGGAACCTAAGCAGTACTACATCGGCATCGACGTCGGCGGCACTTCGGTCAAGGAGGGCCTGTTCGACGAAGACGGTAACCTGCTTGCCAAGGCCAGCGTGCCTACGCCTCCTATCGTTGACGCTGCGGGCTTTGCCGCGGTGACCGAGGCTATCGACCAGGTGGTCGCCAAGGCGCAGATTCCGCGCGCCTTTGTGGCAGGCATTGGCCTGGCCGTTCCGTGCCCCATTCCGGCGTCGGGCGATGCCAAGGTCAAGGCCAACATTGCCATTAACCTGCCCAAGCTGAGGATCGCCATTCAGGAGCACTGTCCCGACGCGGTCGTTAAGTACGAGAACGATGCCAACGCCGCTGCTATGGGCGAGGCCTGGCTCGGTTCTGCCAGGGGCGTGCAGAACGTGGTGATGGTCACCATCGGTACCGGCGTGGGCGGCGGCGTTATCGTTAACGGCGACGTGGTATCGGGCGTTGTGGGCGCCGGCGGCGAGATTGGCCACATGTGCCTGAACCCGGCTGAAGAGCGCACCTGCGGCTGGGGGGG
>CABRWN010000021.1 GCA_902474645.1 uncultured Collinsella sp. | reverse complement strand
CTCGGGCGGCGAGGCGCAGCGTGTGAAGCTCGCCAAGGAGCTTCATCGACGCCAGACGGGCAAGACGTTCTATATTTTGGACGAGCCGACGACCGGCCTTCATTTTGAGGACGTCCGCCAGCTGCTCGATGTGCTGCAGCGCTTGGTCGATGCGGGCAACACGGTGCTGGTGATTGAGCACAACCTTGATGTCATCAAGGTTGCCGATCGTCTGATCGATATGGGTCCCGAGGGCGGTAACGGCGGCGGAACCGTTGTGGTTTCGGGCACACCGGAGCAGGTTGCGGACTGTCCGCAGAGTTATACGGGCAAGTTTTTGGCGCCGTTGCTCAGGCGTGACCGGGAGCGTCAGGCTCAACTTGATGCTCAATAAATAGGCGATTCAGTTTATGGGCGCCATCGACTCCTTGTGATTCGATGGCGCTTGCTGTGTCGAAGTGACGTATGCAGCCGAATTGGACATATACTTAATCTTTACGTCCGAATGCGAGGGAAAGGATATGTCATGGCAAAGGCTGTAAAGACGCCAAAAACCAATGCGATGCGCGAGCTGGAAAGCGCCGGCATTTCCTATGTTCTACATACGTACGAAGACGATGGTGATGAGTCGGTGGGCCTGGGGGTCGCGATTTCGGAGCAGCTTGGCGAGGAGCCCGGTCAAGGATTTAAGACTTTGGTCTGCGTGACACCGTCCAACGACTATGTCGTGTGCTGCATCCCTGTTGCCGACGAGCTCGATCTAAAGTCCGCCGCGCGTGCCGCGGGGGAGAAGTCCTTGGCCATGATGCATGTGAAGGATTTGCTTGCGGCGACTGGCTACGTTCGCGGCGGCTGCAGCCCGGTCGGCATGAAAAAACGCTACCGGACGCTCATTGATGAGACATGCGTCCTTTGGGATACCATTTTTATTTCGGGAGGCAAGCGTGGTTATCAGCTCGAGCTTGCACCCGATGATTTAATTGCATTTTGCGGGGCGACGGTTGCCGCGATTACGAGAGAGGACTGAGCGATGCCGCAGGAAGAATTGAAGTGCGGAGCTCATTTTGCAAAAGAATCTGCGCCTCAGACGCCCTCATCCGAAGCTTCTTCGTCGCGAGATGACACTGACGACATGGGCTCGTCGGACTACTCCACGGTTGGTCGTTCCGCCGGGCTTATGACCATCCTGACCATCGTGTCTCGCGTTACCGGTTTTATCCGAACGTGGGCAATGGCGGCCGCTATTGGCATGTCGCTACTCTCGTCCTCCTATCAGGTCGCCAACAACCTGCCCAATATGCTCTACGAACTCGTGATGGGCGGCATGCTCGTGACGGCGTTTTTGCCCGTGTACATGGGCGTGAGGCGTGAGCAGGGTCGCGAGGCCTCGAACGAGTACGTGGGCAACCTGCTCGGCATTCTGCTTTTGGTGCTGGGTGGCATTTCGTTGCTGGGGACCGTGTTCGCCCCGGGCTTTATCTGGACGCAATCGTTCCTTTCGGGTGACGGCGGCAGCATGGATACCGCTGCGTTCATGTTCCGTTTCTTTGCCATCCAGATTCTGTTTTATGGTTTGGGCTCGGTGTTCTCGGGCGTTCTCAACGCACACCGCGACTACTTCTGGTCGACGTTTGCCCCGGTCCTCAACAATGTGATCGTCATTGCGAGCTTTATGGGTTTTGCGCCCGTGTCCGCACAGTTTGGCGAACGCGCCGGCATCATCTTGATTGCGGCCGGTACGACCCTCGGTGTCTTTGTTCAGATGGCATGTCAGATCCCCGCGCTCGGCAAGCACGGCGTGCATCCCCATATCCATATCGACTTTAAGGACCCCGCGCTGCGCCAGACGATTGCGCTCGGTATCCCGACGCTGCTCGCCACGGTGTGCATGTTTGTCTCGACTTCTATCACCAACGCTGCCGCGCTGGTGGTCCAGCCCGAGACTGGCCCTTCCGTCATCGCCTATGCGCGCCTGTGGTACACGCTACCCTACGCGCTGATTGCCGCCTCGCTTTCGACGGCGCTTTATACCGAGCTCTCTCACGACGCACAGGAGAAGGATTACGACAGCGTTCGCACGGGCATTTCGCGTGGCGTCGCCCAGATGCTGTTCTTCCTGATTCCGTTCGCGCTGTACCTGATTGTCTTCGCGCGTCCGCTCAACTTGATCTACTGTGCTGGCAAGTTCGATGAATCCGGCGTGACGCTGGTGTCCGAGTACCTTGTCTACCTGGCGCTCTCGCTGCCGCTCTACGGCGTGGTCGTGTTGATGCAGAAGAGCTTCTCTGCCTTGCTCGACATGAAGCCCTATAGCCGCTATTGCCTGTATTCCGCCATCGGCCAGGCCGGCTCGGTTCTACTGTTTGGCGTTGTGCTGGGCTTCGGTATGCCGGCAATCGCGCTTTCGTATGTCGTCGACTACGTGATCTTGGTCGGCTGTTCGCTGTGGTGGCTGCGTCGTCGCCTGCGTGGCCTTCAGGTCAAATCTATCCTGCATGGCGGTTTCTTTGGCCTTTTGCTCGGTAGCCTGGGTGCTGCCGCAGGCGCCGGCGTCATGTGGGCGCTTGAACACTTTGTCGGGGCACTTGGCGGCTCGATTCTGATTACTCTTGGCTACGTTTGCGTTGCGGGTGTCGTCTCGCTTGCTGTTACCTTTGGCCTTGCCGTCGTCCTTAAGATGCCCGAGGTCTCGGCGCTGCTTCGTCGCAAGTAGGTGCGTGTGGCCGGTCACGACAACATTCCAACGCTTGCCGAACAGGTTTCGCGCGTTCCCACACAGCCCGGATGCTACCTTTGGAAGGATGCCAAGGGCGATGTCATCTACGTGGGCAAGGCGAAAAACCTGCGCGCCCGCATGCGTCAATACGTGACACTGCAGGATGAGCGTCAAAAGATCCCGCTGATGATGCAGCTGGTGGCGAGCTTTGACTATATCGTGGTGGAGACCGAGCATGAGGCGTTGGTGCTCGAGCGCAATTTGATTGGTCAGTACCATCCGTACTTTAACGTCGACCTCAAGGATGACAAGAGCTACCCCTTTATCGCCATTACAAAGGGCGACCTGTATCCCGCTATCAAATATACGCGTGAGCGTCATAAGCCGGGAACGCGCTATTTTGGACCCTATACCGATAGCCGTGCGGCACGTGAGACGATAGATACGCTGCGCAAGGTTATCCCCATCTGCTCCGCATCCTGTGCGGAGTGGCGTCGTTGTCGTCGTATCGTCGAGTCCCACAAGGGCGAGGAAGACATCGTCAATATGATTTGCACGCAAAACGGGCGTCCCTGCTTTGACTACCATGTCGGGCGCGGCCCGGGTGCGTGTGTCGGCGCGATTTCCCCGGCAGACTATGCCAAGAACGTCAAGCGTGTCGAGCGCTTTTTGTCGGGCCATCGCAAGGATGTCGTCGATGAGCTGACCTCCGAGATGACGGATGCCGCCGAGGCACTCGACTTTGAGCGCGCGGCACGCGTCAAACGTCGTTTGGAGGTCATCAGGGGTCTGGACGATCGTCAGCAAGTCGTTTTTCCCTCCAGTGTCGATATCGATGTCATCGGGTTCTATCGCGAGGAGACCATCTCCGCCGCTTGCGTCTTCGTCGTTCGCGAGGGCCGAACAGTTCGCACCTGCGAGTTCATTCTCGACAAGGGTCTTGATGTTGACGAGGAAGAGCTCCAGTCGGGCTTTCTTAAGCGCTATTACGACGAGACGGCTGATATTCCAGCTGAGATAAACCTCTCTGTCGAGCTTGAGGATGCGGAGGCGCTGGGGGAGTGGCTTGCGGGCAAGCGTGAGCGTTCCTGCCATCTCCATAGGCCGCAGCGTGGCGAAAAGCACCGTCTGCTCGATATGGCATCCAAAAATGCGCGCCATGCCCTCATGCGCTACATGATGCGAACGGGGTACGCTGACGACCGCACCAATCAAGCGCTCCTGGAGCTCGAAAGCGCGCTGGTGCTGCCGGCGCCGCCGATGCGTATCGAGTGCTTCGATATCTCGACGCTGCACGGCACCTTTACCGTCGCCTCGATGGTGGTGTTTACCAACGGACGCGCCGACAAGAGCCAGTACCGTCGTTTTAAAATTCAGGCCGAATTGGACGAGGCAAACGACTTCGTGTCGATGTCCGAGGTTTTGGGACGACGCTATGCTCCCGAGCGCATGGCCGACGAGCGCTTTGGCTCGCGCCCCGATTTGCTCGTTGTCGATGGCGGTAAGCCGCAATTGACCGCTGCGATCAAGCAACTTGAGGCTCTTGGGCTCGATATACCAGTTTGTGGCTTGGCGAAGGCCGACGAGGAAGTTTTTGTGCCTTGGGACGAGACTCCTGTCGTGCTGCCGACCGGGTCCGCGTCGCTCTATCTAATTAAACAGGTACGCGATGAGTCGCACCGTTTTGCAATTACATTCCATCGTGAGTTGCGCGATAAAGCCATGACGGTTTCGGTACTCGATGACGTTCCAGGCGTGGGACCCACCAGAAAACGTGCCCTTATGCGCCATTTTGGCTCGATGAAGCGTTTGCGTGCGGCGAGCGAGCAAGAGATCGCGGAAGTTCGCGGCATACCTGCCGATGTTGCCAAGGCGGTCCACGAGGCGCTCGTTGCATGGAATGCCGAGCGCGCCGAGGCGGCGTCTGGCCATTCCGATAGCTAAACACGAGCCTAAACAACTGATATACATGATTGCGCGATTTTCAACCATTTATTTCGCCATGATTGCCTGCTGGTTTCGGGTTTTATTAACGCTAAAACGTTTGACTAACCCAAGCGAAAACCCTGCTATCCTGCGGGTTGACGAAGACTGATATCTCACCTCGCCGATACATACTGTCTGGCGAATCGTTTGTCAACGAATTCGGTGAACGGTAGTAAATACCGTTCAAGCGTATGTATGTATCGGTCGCCGAGCGCGGCACCTCAGTTGGGTTCGTCGGTAGGTAAGGTATATATCGTCCGCAAGTTGCGCGGGGGCAAGTCTAGGTGCTCCCGAGTAAGATTCTCTATTGATAGGAGAAGACATGGCCATCATCAACAAGGGTATGTCCAGGCGTTCGTTCCTCGGCCTCACCGGCAGCGTCGCTGCTGTCGCAGGGCTTGGTCTCACCGGCTGCGGTGGCAGCTCTAGCGACGAGGGTTCCGCTTCCGGTTTTACCGATTCCGCCAACCGTGGCGGCGGCGTGATCACCGCTGGTTCCGCTTACGCTCCGTCCAGCTTCGATCCCGCCAGCACCGGCTCCGCTGTGGGCCTGGGTGCTAACTGGCACGTCGTCGAGGGCCTCTACGGCATCGATTACCACGACTACAGCACCTTCAACGAGCTCGCCACCGACGATCCCAAGTCTGTGGACGACACCACTTTCGAGGTCACCATCCGCAAGGGCGCCAAGTTCTCCGATGGCACCGAGGTCACCGCTGACGATGTCGTTGCCTCCTACACCGCTTGCGCCGCTTCCGCTACCTATGCTCCGTTCTTCCAGCCCTTCGAGTCCATCGAGGCCAAGGACGCCAGCACCGTGACGGTCAAGACCAAGGTCCCCAACTTCTCCCTGCTCAAGGATCGTCTGGCCATCGTCCGCGTTACCCCGGCCACCCAGACCGAGGAAGATCGCGCCAAGCAGCCGATCGGCTCCGGCCCCTGGATGTACGACTCTATCTCCGATACCGAGATCACCCTGGTTCCCAACCCCGAGTACAACGGTGAGTATGCTGCCGAGGATAAGAAGATCCAGTACAGCATCCTGACCGACCCCACCGCTCGCGTTACCGCTCAGCAGGAGGGCTCCACGCTCGTTATGGAGCTCGTTACCGCTGACGCCGTCGACCAGCTCGAGAGCGCCGGCTGCAAGATCGATAACGTTCAGGGTTTCGGCACCCGCTTCATCATGTTCAACGTCGCCAAGGAGCCTTGGAACAACGTCAAGGTCCGTCAGGCTGTCATGTATGCGCTCGACACCGAGAAGATGGTCAGCAACACCTTCGCCGGCCTTGCCACCGCTGCCAGCTGCTACCTGCCCAAGAGCTTCACCAACTATCATGAGGCTTCCACGGTGTACAAGACCGACGCCAAGAAGGCTAAGAAGCTCATCGAGGAGTCTGGCATCACCCCGGGTGCCATCACCCTGCGCACCACCGACAACGAGCAGATTAAGGGCATGGCCGCCCAGGTCAAGAACGACCTCGACGCTCTCGGCTTCGATGTGACCATCCAGACCGATACCTCGCCGGCTACCTACGCTGCCATTGACGGCGGCGAGGCCTACGATATCCTCCTTGCCCCTGGCGATCCTTCCTGCTTCGGCGCCGACCCCGACCTGCTGCTCAACTGGTGGTACGGCGACAACGTCTGGATGCAGACCCGTTGCCCGTGGAAGGAGTCCGCTGAGTGGCAGAAGCTCCACGGTCTCATGGACGAATCCCTTGCCGCCGAGGGCGACGAGCAGCAGAAGAAGTGGAACGAGTGCTTCGACATCATTGCCGACAACGCCGTTCTGTACCCCGTTGTCCACGTCAAGACCGTCTCCGCTTCCTGGGACGATCCGTCCACTGCGCCCAACGGCGAGGCCCTCGATGGCTTCAAGGGCATCGGCACGACGAGCATGTCCTTCAGGGGCGTTGCGACCGTCAAGGCGTAAGACTCGCTTGAGTCTGTATGCAGGATGTCGGTCGTTGGGACCGTATCCTCATAGTTGAAACAAAGACCCGGGCGGCAACGATGTCGCTCGGGTCTTGTAATGAGTATCCGTACTCATATACCAGTTGGTCCTACCGACAAAAGAAAGGGGAGAGAACGTGAACAACTTGCTACGTTTGATTGGAAGGCGTCTTGTGGCGCTGCCGATCATGGCATTGGGCGTCACCGTCCTGGTGTTCTTCCTTATGTCGTTCTCCAAGACCGACCCCGCCTACACGGCGTTGGGTGACGGTGCCTCGCCCGAGGCGGTTGCCGAGTACCATGAGAAGTATGGTCTGGACGACCCCTGGCCCGTGCGCTACGTGCGCTATATGGGCGATTTGATCCATGGCGACATGGGCACCTATGGTGCTGCTCGCAACTCCGTTGCCAAGCGCATCTCCACGGCCCTGCCCGTCACGATGCAGCTGACCTTCATTGGTCTTGCCATCGGTGCGGTCGTTTCGTTTTTGCTCGGCGTCATCGCGGCACTGTATCGCGACAAATGGCCGGACCAAGTGATCCGCGTCTTTTCCATCGCCGGCTTGGCAACCCCGTCGTTCTGGCTTGCCGTTCTGTTGATCCTGCTGTTCTCTTCCTACCTTAAGGTGCTCCCGGCATCGGGTGCTCTGCCTCACTTCACCACGAATCCGGTTGGCTATCTGGGACGTATGATCATGCCCGCTATCGCCTTGGCATTTCCGCTGACGGGCCAGATGACTCGTATCGTGCGTACCGCCATGGTCGAGGAGCTCGACAAGGATTATGTCCGTATGGCTCGCGGCGCCGGCGTTCCCGAGAAGGTCGTCGTCGGCATCAACGTTCTTCGCAATGCGCTGATCACCCCGGTCACCACCCTCGGTCTTAAGATCGGTTACCTCATGGGCGGCGCCGTCGTCATCGAGGTTATCTTCAACCTCCCCGGCATGGGCACCGCGATTCTGCAGGGCGTTCAGGGCAACGAGGCGAACCTGGTTCAGGGCGTCGTTATCGTCGTTGCTCTTGCCTTCATCATCATCAACATCGTGGTTGACATGCTCTACCTGCTCATCAACCCGCGCATCAGGACGGTGTAGATTATGGTAAAGATTCGAGAGAAGCAAACCGAGCAGCTCGAGAAGGCTGCCTCCAAGGGGCTCAAGCTCGGTGGCTGGAAGAAGATGACGCTGTCTTCTAAGATTGCCGCCGTCGTGCTGGCGCTGGTCGCCCTGACTGCGATCCTGGCGCCCCTTCTTGCCCCCTATAGCCGGGTCGAGATCTTTACGGCCTGTCAGGCTCCCGGCAACGGATTTATCTTCGGTACCGACGATAAGGGTCGCGACATTCTGTCGCGTATGCTCTACGGTGGTCGTTACTCGCTGATTATCGGCTTTGGCGCCACTGCCATGGCTCTGGTCTGCGGCTCGGTCGTGGGCGCCCTTGCAGCGGTTTCGCGCAAGGCCGTCTCCGAGACGATCATGCGTATCCTGGACATCATCATGTCCATCCCGGGCATCGCCCTCGCGGCCGTCTTCGTCTCCATCCTGGGCAACTCCGTGCCGTCGATCATCTTCGCCATCGGCTTTATGTACACTCCGCAGATTGCCCGTATCGTGCGCGCCAACATCGTGTCCGAGTACGGCGAGGACTATGTCCGCGCGGTCATCGTTTCCGGCGCCAAGGCTCCGTGGATTTTGATCAAGCATGTTCTGCGTAACTGCATCGCCCCGATCATGGTCTTCACCGTTACCCTGGTCGCCGACGCCATCATCTTCGAGGCCTCGCTGACCTTCATCGGCGCTGGTATCCAGGAGCCCACCGCTACCTGGGGCAACATCCTCGCCGACGCCCGCGGCGGCGTGCTCGCCGGCCGTTGGTGGCAGGCGCTGTTCCCGGGCCTGGCCATCATGATCACCTGCCTGGCGCTCAACATCCTTTCCGAGGGCATTACCGACGCCATGGCCGCTGCTCCCTCCGCCGCCCTGGATCCGACCGATTCCTCCAAGCGTCGCGAGGCCGACCTGCTGGTCTCCGACCCCGTTCGCGCCTACAAGGAGCAGGCCCAGTCCCTCTCCGCTCGCCTTGGCGCCCTGCGCGATGTCGAGCTCAAGCGTGACGATCGCCATGTGCCCGACGAGTCTGTCGAACCGATTCTCTCGGTCCGTGACTTCTGCATCCAGTTTGAGCATCACGGTGATATCAACGTCGTCGACCATGTCAACTTTGACGTCCGTCCTGGTCAGACCATGGGCCTGGTGGGCGAGTCCGGTTGCGGTAAGTCCATCACCACGCTGGCCATCATGGGCCTGACCGACGATGACGAGCATCTTTCCGGCGAGGTTCTCTGGGAGGGTCGCGACCTGCTCAAGATGAGCAAGAAGGAGTGGTTCGGCCTGCGCGGTACCGATATCGCCATGGTCTATCAGGACGCCCTGTCCTCGCTTAACCCCTCCATGCTCATCTCTGCCCAGATGAAGCAGCTCACCAAGCGCGGCGGAACCCGCAGCGCCGAGGAGCTCCTGGAGCTCGTCGGCCTCGATCCCAAGCGCACGCTCGAGAGCTATCCGCACGAGCTTTCCGGCGGCCAGCGTCAGCGTGTCCTGATCGCTATGGCCCTTACCCGCGACCCCAAGCTGGTCATCTGCGACGAGCCCACGACCGCTCTGGACGTTACCGTCCAGAAGCAGGTCATCAAGCTGCTCAACGATCTTCAGGCCAAGCTCGGCTTTGCCATGATCTTCGTTTCGCATGACCTGGCTCTGGTCGCCGAGGTTGCCCATAACATCACGGTTATGTACGCTGGCCAGGTTATCGAGCAGGCACCCACCAAGGAGCTGCTCACCAACCCGATCCACGAGTACACCCGCGGTCTTCTGGGTTCCGTTCTGTCCATCGAGAGCGGTTCGGGTCGCCTGCACCAGGTGCCCGGCGCCGTTCCGAGCCCGCGCGATTTCCCCAAGGGCGATCGCTTCGCGCCCCGCTCGAGCCATCCGCGTATTGGCTTGGACACCCGTCCGGTCTTCAAGCGCGTGCCCGGCACCGAGCACTTCTATTCCGAGCTCCCCGACGAGGTGCTCAAGGCAAATGGTTTGACCCCTCACGCGGAGGTGATGTAGATGAGCGAGACCGCAGTCAACGGCGTCGAGCCGATCATCTTCCTTGATGACGTCCACGTCACCTTTAGGACCCGTACCGGCTCGATTCTGCACCCCAACCTGGTTCACGCCGTCCAGGGTGTAACGATTAAGCTCATGCCCGGTCAGACGATCGGCATCGTCGGCGAGTCCGGTTGCGGTAAGTCCACCACCGCCAACGTCATGTGCGGCCTGCAGGCCCCCACGAGCGGCAAGGTCTACTTTAAGGGCAAGGACGTTACCAAACGTACCGCCGAGGACCGTCGCCACATGGGTCGCGTCATCTCGGTCGTGTTCCAGAACCCGGCCACGGCGCTCAACCCCCGCATGGTCGTTCGCGAGCAGCTGCTCGACCCCATGCGCGTCCACAACCTGGGTACCGAGGCCGAGCAGGAGAAGCGCGTCAAGGAGCTCCTGGAGCTCACCGGTCTGCCCAGCTCCGCCGCCGAGGTTCTTCCCGGTCAGCTTTCGGGCGGCCAGCGCCAGCGCGTCGCAATTGCCCGTGCCCTGTCGCTGAACCCCGATGCCATCATCGCCGACGAGCCCACCTCGGCTCTGGACGTTTCAGTCCGCGCGCAGATTCTGAACCTGCTGACCGACCTTAAGAAGGAGCTCGGCCTGGCCATGGTGTTCATCAGCCATGACATCCAGACGGTCCGCTATATCTCTGACGACATCATCGTTATGAATGGCGGCAAGATCGTCGAGCAGGGCGAGGCCAAGCAGGTCTTCCAGCACCCCCAGGACCCCTACACCAAGATGCTGCTCGGCGCTGCGCCGTCGCTGCTGCATCCCAAGCTCGGCGAGTAGCCTCGCTTTCCCTCCCGTGCGCCCGGTTCCCTTGCCGGGCGCACCTCCGTTGCGATTTCGAAAGGTTGGGTTCACGAGCCATGCCAAGTGCTCAGGAGCTACAACATCAATTTGGTGAATACCGAGGCGCCATGCCCCGTCCATCAGATTTCGATCTCTTTTGGAAGGATCGCATGGCCGAGGCCGACGCCGTCGGGCTTGACTATGCGATCGAGACGGCATCGGTCGCCGATGCCGCGACCTGCCAGTTTTTCGACCTCTGGTATACCGGCATGTGTGGCGCGCGCCTGCATGCCAAGTACCTTAAACCCGTCTCGGACGAGCCCGTGCCATTGGTACTTCAGTTCCATGGGTATCCGGGTGCAAGCCGCAGCTGGTTTGAGCAGGCGTCGTTTGCGGGCATGGGCATGGCACTCATCGCCCTCGACTGCCCCGGCCAAGGAGGTCCCTCCGAGGACATTGGTGGATTTGAGGGCACAACGGTTGCCGGTCATATCGTCGCCGGTATCGACGGCGACCCGGCCAACCTCTACTATGTCCGCTTGCACCAAGATATTCGCATCCTGTGCCGCATCGTTCGCGAGCTCGAGGGCATCGATCTTGCGCGTGTGTTTGTGAACGGCGCGTCGCAGGGCGGCGGTTTGGGCATTGCGACCTGTGCGCTTAACAGCGAGCTTATCAATCGTGCCGCCATCCTCTATCCCTTCCTGTCAGATTTCCGCCTGGTCTGGGATTTGGATGCCGACGACATTGCCTACGAGGGCCTGCGCTATTGGTCTCGCTGGTTTGACGAGGACTCGACTCGTATTGACGAAGCCTATGCCAAGCTGGCGTACTTCGATTCCAAGAACTTTGCCCCTATGGTCGAATGCCCCGTGCTGTTTGGCACTGGCACAGCCGATATCGTCTGTCCGCCAGCGACGCAGTTTGCGGTCTATAACAACCTGACCTGCGAAAAGCGTCATGAGTTCTTTGAAGGCTTTGGCCACGAGGAGATTCAGGATTTTGACGATCTGATCATTCCGTTTTTCTGCAAGGGAGGGGAGGCTCATGTCTAAGTGCGAGAGCAATGTTGACGAGCTGATTGTCCCCGGACTCGCGGGAATTCCTGGAACGGTTTCGTCAAGGCTCGCAGAATATCGGGACTGGCGCGGTGATGTCCAAGCAGATGTTTCTGATTTAGAGACATGCGCTTCGAATCTTGAGATTCAAGGCCTGGCCATAACGGCGATTGACTTTGTTAACCCCTGCGCCCGTTACTCGGAGGTCTCCTTTGAGCTCGGTGACGATGCGATTCACGCTCGTTTGATCGAGCCTGTCGGTCGTGCCCGAGTATCTGAGCGCGTGCCGTTGTGCCTGATGTTCCACGACATCGATCGGCCTGTGCGCGGCTGGCATCACATGACGAGATTTGCCGCCATGGGGTATGCCGTCCTCGCGCTGGATGACGATGTTGCTGGTGCGGACGACCTGCGGCGGGGGATTGCTTCGCCCGCTTTTGTCGAGCGCGTCCGTTGGGGTTGCGCGCTGGCGAAGGTGGCGCGCAATCTTGATGGCATGGACCCCGACCGCATCTTTGCATGGGGTGAGGGCCTT
Organism: uncultured Collinsella sp.; assembly: GCA_902474645.1. Lineage (GTDB taxonomy): Bacteria > Actinomycetota > Coriobacteriia > Coriobacteriales > Coriobacteriaceae > Collinsella. Next base: position 6,818 of record CABRWN010000021.1, on the reverse strand, counting down.
GGCGGCGGAGTCGCGCTGGCGGTTTCTGCTCTGGACGAGCGGGGCCTCGCCTGCACGGCGGTTGCCAATCCGCTTCCTGGTGGCCTCGAGGCGCTGTCGTCTCGGGTGCGCGGATCGGTGCTCATGGGCACATCGCTTATGTATACCGTGAGCGATCCCAAGGATCAGTTTGCCGTATTCAACGGTCTTGAGTGTGACCGGAGGCATATCATCTATGCAAAATACGCTCACGAGCGCATCAATGCGTTCGAAAACGAAGTCGTCGACTTTTTTAACCAAACGTTCTACTCGTGTTCTTTGGCCTAGACGGCCTGGACACTGCCAACAAGAGTGGGTGGCATAGGGCCGCCCGCCAGACAACTAAGGAGATTCTTGTGGCAACTCAGAAATTCACCGGCGTTATCCCTCCCGTCGTTGTTCCCGATACCGAAGATCACCAGCTCGACGTTGCCTCCTTTGAGCGCAGCATCAACCGCATGATCGATGCCGGCGTCGATGGCCTGTTCTTCTTGGGATCCTCGGGCGAGGTCGTCTTCTCCACCGACGAGCGCCGTCGCCAGATTATCGCCGAGGCCGTTCGTATCGTCGACCACCGTGTGCCTGTCCTGGTCGGCATCATCGATACCGAGACCGAGCGCATGATCGAGCACGGCAAGGTCGCCCAGGAGCTGGGCGCCGATGCCCTCGTCGCCACCTGCCCGTTCTATGCCCTGCAGGGCATGACCGAGGTCGAGGAGCACTTCCGTATCCTGCGCGAGGAGCTCGACCTGCCCATCTTCGCCTATGACATTCCCGTCTGCGTTCACACCAAGCTCCCCTGGAAGCTCCTTGCCAAGCTCGGCGCCGAGGGCGTCCTTGCTGGCGTCAAAGATTCCTCGGGTGATGATATCTCGTTCCGCTACCTCGTTCAGGAGAACGAGAAGAACGGCCATCCGATGAGCATCCTCACCGGTCACGAGGTTGTTGTCGACGGCGCCTACCTCGGTGGCGCCGACGGTTCCGTCCCGGGTCTCGCCAACGTTGAGCCCGAGGGCTACGTGCGTCAGTGGAAGGCCGCTCAGGCTGGTGACTGGGCTACCGTCAAGGCCGAGCAGGATCGCCTCAATGAGATTTCGCACATCTGGGATGTCACCTCGGGCGTCCAGGGCTATGCCGGTGGCGTCGGCGCCTTCAAGACCGCTATGAACCTCATGGGTATCTTCGACAGCCCGACCATGCCGCGCCCGGTGAAGGCCATGACCGGCGAGAACGTCGAGGCGATTAAGAAGGTCCTCCAGGACAACGGTCTCCTGTAAAGCTTCCCCAGGCACCCGATCTTGGGGCTCAAGTGGTCGGGCGTGACCCATTAGGTCAACGCCCGACCACTTTCACCCCAACCTCGGGCACCTGGGAAACCTTTACTAAGTTGCGGCGATAACACCGCCTTCATTTCCTGTAGTTGTTTTTTTCTCCTAAGGAGAGCGACATGGAGAACAAGTACGTCTGCTCTGTCGATATCGGCGGAACTAAGATCGCGACCGCCATCATGGAGTACCCGGCTGACGGCAGTGTGCCCCATCCCGTTTTTGAGGCCGAGGTTCCTACCGAGGCCCAGGAGGGCGGCGAGGCCGTCTTCCAGCGTATCGAGGCGTCCATCAAGGCCGCTCTCGAGGCGAATACCGATGTCGAGGTCCTTGGCGTCGGTATCGGTGCCGCCGGCGTCGTCGATCCCAAGACGGGCGCCATCGCGTATGCCAATGAGATCATGCCCGGCTGGTCCGGCGTTCAGTTGGGGCCGCGCCTGCGCGAGGACCTTGGTCTCCCCGTTGCCGTCGTAGGCGACGTGCAGGCTCATGCTCTGGGCGAGGCCCACTGGGGCGTCGGCAAGGGCAAGTTCTCCGTCTTGTGCCTGGGCATCGGCACGGGCATCGGCGGCGCATATGTCGAGAACGGCCGCGTGATGCAGGGCTTCCATGGTGCTGCCGGTCATATGGGCCACATCGAGTGCTCGGCTGCCGCCGGCATTCCCTGCGCCTGCGGGCGTTCCGGCCATCTTGAGTCGGTTGCTTCGGGCACTTCCATTGGTCGTATGTACGATGAGCGCTTTGGCCGCGTCGACCCCAGCCGTCCTTCGGTCGGTCGCGATGTGAACGACCTGTGCCGTGCGGGCGACGCAAAGGCGACCGAGGTCATCCATGACGCCGGCTTTGCGCTGGGTGCCAGCTTGGGCTCGCTCGCTAACATCCTGGACCCCGAGGTCATCGTGCTTTCGGGCGGCGTGATTCACCAGGGTCCCGATTGGCGTTCGCAGACGTGGAAGGATTCGGTGCACGAGGGCTATGCCAGCCAGGCGCTCGATCCGCTTCAGGACACGCCGATCCTCATCGGTTCTCTGGAGGGCGATGCTCCGCTCATCGGTGCCGCCGAACACCTTCTTGCTTCGTTGAGGTAAACATAACTACCAAGTGTGCCTTCTGAGGTGCCGCAGATTGACGTGAAAGAGGAGCGAAGCGTACTTCGGTACGCGAGCGACGGTTTGAACGTCAAGGTGCGGTGTCTCAGAAGGCTGTTTTGAGAAAGGTTGAGTCGAACATGACCGTTGATCCTTTGATCCAGTCCCTGAAGGGCAAGCTCGTCGTGAGCGTTCAGGCGTATATGGGCGAGCCGCTTCGTACGCCCGAGACCATGGCTCAAATGTCTCGCGCTTGCGAGCTCGGCGGCGCCGCCGCCATTCGCTGCCAGGGTCTTGCCGACATTGCCGCCATTAAGGGTCGCTGTGAGGTTCCCGTCATCGGCCTGTGGAAAGATGGGCACGAGGGCGTTTACATCACGCCGACGCTGCGTCACGCTCGCGCCTGCGTTGCTGCCGGTGCCGATATCGTGGCGATCGACGCCACCGATCGTCCGCGCCCCGATGGTAAGACGGTCGAGGATACCTTCCGCCCGCTGCACGAGGAGGGTGTGCTCCTGATGGCGGATTGTGCCACCATCGAGGACATTCGCCGTGCTGTCGACATGGGCTTCGACCTGGTGTCCACCACGCTGTCTCATGGTGTTGCCGCTATCGATTGCACCATGGCCGACGGCCCCGATCTGCCGCTCCTGCGCCAGGCGACTGAGGAATTCCCCGGCCTTCCCATCATTTGCGAGGGCCGCGTGCATACGCCCGAGGAGGCTCGCGCCGCGATCGATGCTGGCGCCTGGGCCGTTGTCGTCGGCACCGCCATCACACACCCCACGAGTATTACGAGTTGGTTCAAGGCTGCGCTTGAGGCGTAAGACAGGCCTCGTATCCGCTCGGGGCGGTATACTCAATATAGGCAATTGACCGCGCGGGATCCGGGTTGCTGGGTCCCGCGCTTGTTTTCGGGAGGCAGCACATGCAAAAGGGAGATGCCATGGATGAGGCGGAGCGCTCGGAGCGTATCCCCGATATCGTCATCATCACCGGAATGTCTGGATCGGGCCGCACACAGGCCATGCACGTGTTCGAGGACATGGGCTATTTTTGCATCGATAACCTGCCTCCGCGTCTCATCGCCCAGCTTGCCGAGCTCGTCGGCATCAATACGGGCGTGGGCAGGCATCTCGCCGTCACCTGCGATTTGCGTAGCCAGGGCTTGTTCGATGAGCTGCTCGATGCGGTCGCCGCGCTCGAAGAGCGCGAGATGAGCTGCGACATCGTGTTCCTGGAGGCGTCTGACGAGGTGCTGATTCGTCGCTACAGCGAAAATCGCCGCCGTCATCCCATTGCCAAGCCGGGGGAGACTACGGCCGATGCCATTCAGCGCGAGCGCCTTCAGCTACAGGGCGTGCGCGACCGAGCCGATATGATTATCGACACGAGCCGTCTGCGCACCTCTGCGCTGCGCAACAAGCTACGCATGGCATTTTCCGAGCTGTCCGACCAGCAGCTCATGGACGTCCACGTGTTCTCGTTTGGCTTTAAGCACGGCATGCCCGTCGAGGCGGACATTATGATCGACGTCCGCTTCCTGCCCAATCCGTTCTACGATCCCGAGATGCGCACGATGACCGGTCTCGATAAAAAGGTCTCCGATTTTGTTCTGGACCATCCCAAGACGCAGGAGTTTTGGAAGGCTTGGACACAGCTGCTCGATACGGTGATGCCGGGTTATATCGCGGAGGGCAAGCCGCAGCTTTCTATCGCCATCGGCTGCACGGGCGGCCAGCACCGCAGCGTTGCCATTGCCGAGGCCACGGCCCGTTACCTGGAAGGCGCTCAGTATCACGTGAGCATCTCCCACCGCGACCTGTCGCGCGCCAACACGAAGGCATAGGCCTGCATGTCGTTTACCGCTGAGGTGCGTGATGAGCTTGCGCGCTGCGAACCCGAATGTGAATACTGCGACTTGTCGACGCTTGCCGCCCTCACGCGCGTGAGTGGTACGCTCTCGCTTACCGGCTCTGGGCGGTATCGTTTGACGGTTGCGACTGAGACGGGAGCCGTCGCGCGCACGATGATCACGCTGACGCATCGCATCCTTAAGCTCAAAACGGAGTTCACCGTTCGCAAATCTGTCTTGCATAAGGTTCGAAACTATCTCATTACCTTGCCTGATCAGCCCGATTTGGATAAGGCTCTGGTGCTGCTGGGTATCCTCGACCGGAGGGGAGGACTTGTCGCCGGTGTGCCCCGACATATCGTTGCGCGTCCTTGCTGCAGACTTGCCTATATCCGCGGCGCGCTCATCGCGGGCGGCTTCGTGGCCGATCCACGCGGCGACTTTCATTTGGAGATCGCGGTGCAGGGCGAGCAATATGCCAAGGGGCTTTGCGACCTGTTGGAGCAGATTGGGGTCCACGCGCGTGTTAATGCACGGCGGGGGTCTTATGCCGTGTACATTAAGAGCGCCGAGGAAATCGAGCATCTTTTAAAGCTGATTGGTGCCAAGCGCAGCGTTGCCGAGATTGAGGAGGCGCGCGCGGTCAAGTTGGTTAAGAACGATGTGAACCGTCGCGTGAACGCCGAGCTCGCCAACCAGACCAGAAGCGCCGGTGCCGCCCAGCATCAGCTTGCGCTTATCGATGAGCTCGAGCAGCGTGGTCTTCGCGATGCGCTTCCGGATGCCTTGGCGGTCTTTTGCGACCTGCGCGAGCGCTATCCCGATCTGTCACTGCGTGATTTGGGGGAGATGGCTGACCCTCCCTTGTCGAAGTCAGCCCTCTACCATCGAGTTTTGAGGCTTGAAAAGCTCATTGAAGCAAACAGGTAGTTTTAAGTATAAACGTATATACGGATTTAGCTGCTATTTTATTCTTTAAAACGTTTTAACGAAAATTTGATTTTCAATTTCGAGCATTCTCGTGAAATTCAAGTCAAAAAAAAGGTATATTAGGCGAGTGGTTAGTTTGTGGGCCTCAACGGCAGGCGCTGTAGCTTGCGGGGGCCTTACGAAAGGAGACACAATGGCAGTAAAGGTTGCTATTAACGGCTTCGGTCGCATCGGTCGTCTGGCTTTCCGTCAGATGTTCGGTCATGAGGGCTCCGAGATCGTCGCTATCAACGACCTCACCTCTCCCGATATGCTCGCTTACCTGCTGAAGTACGACTCCACGCAGGGCAACTATGCTCGCGATCACGAGGTCGTTGCTGGCGAGGATTCCATCACCGTTGACGGCAAGGAGATCAAGATCTACAAGGAGGCCGACGCCAACAACCTGCCTTGGGGCGACCTCGACGTCGACGTCGTTCTCGAGTGCACCGGCTTCTACACCAGCAAGGCTAAGGCTCAGGCCCACATCAACGCTGGCGCCAAGAAGGTCGTCATCTCCGCTCCGGCCGGCAGCGATCTGCCCACCATCGTGTACAACGTCAACCATGAGACGCTGACCGCTGAGGACAACATCATCTCCGCTGCTTCCTGCACCACCAACTGCCTCGCTCCGATGGCCAAGGGTCTGAACGACTTCGCTCCCATCGTGTCCGGCATCATGACCACCATTCACGCCTGGACCGGCGACCAGATGCCGCTCGACGGCCCGCAGCGCAAGGGCAACAAGCGTCGTAGCCGCGCCTGCGCCGTCAACATCGTCCCCAACACCACCGGTGCTGCCAAGGCTATCGGCCTGGTTCTCCCCGAGCTCAACGGTAAGCTCATCGGTGCTGCCCAGCGCGTCCCGACGCCGACCGGCTCCATCACCAACCTCTACGCTGTCGTTGACAAGAAGGTCACCGTCGACGAGGTCAACGCCGCTATGAAGGCCTACGCTGCCACCATCTCCGAGACCTTCGGTTACAACGAGGACGACATCGTCTCCACCGACATCATCGGCGAGACCCACGGCTCCATCTTCGACGCCACTCAGACCATGTGCTCTGACCTCGGCAACGGCCAGACCCTCGTTCAGGTCACCTCTTGGTACGACAACGAGAACTCCTACACCTCTCAGATGGTCCGCACCATCAAGTACTTCGAGAAGTTCGTTGCTTAATTTAGCTTTTAGCGAATAGCTCGTTGAGCGTCTAAAGAAGGGCGCGGCCTTATAGGGCTTACACCCTAGGGTCGCGCCCTTTTTATAAGAAATCGTCTGCCGTAATGGGAGGCAGACACGTACGAAAGGTAGAAGCAAACATGGCCTTTACCAAGAAGACCGTCCGCGACATCGATGTCGACGGCAAGCGCGTTCTCGTCCGCGTTGACTTTAACGTGCCTATCAAGGATGGCGTCGTTGGCGACACCACCCGTATCAAGGCTGCCCTGCCCACCATCAACTATCTCGTTGAGCACAATGCTCGCGTCATCCTCATGAGCCACCTCGGCCGTCCCGATGGCACCGGCTTCCAGCCCGAGCTGTCCCTCGAGCCCGTCGCCAAG
>CABRWN010000020.1 GCA_902474645.1 uncultured Collinsella sp. | reverse complement strand
CCGCCGCCAAAGTCGTTGACGGTGAGCTGGCAGTTGTTGGAGCAACGGCCGCAGCGGACATGCTTTTGCGTCACGGTGAGGTGCGCGATGTCCTCGGCCGAGAGGATGGTCGAGGTGCCGTCGGCGCCGGCGCGATCGCGGGCGAGCAGGGCCGCACCGTAGGCGCCCATGCAGCCGGCGATGTCGGGACGCACGGCGTGAACGCCCGTGAGTTGCTCAAACGCGCGCAGCGTGGCATCGGACATAAAGGTGCCGCCCTGAACGATCACCTGACTGCCGATCTCCTTGGGATCGCGCAGCTTAATGACCTTGAACAGGGCATTCTTGATGACGGAATAGGACAGGCCGGCCGCGATGTCGCCCACCGTGGCGCCTTCCTTTTGCGCCTGCTTGACGCGCGAGTTCATAAAGACCGTGCAGCGACTGCCCAGGTCGACCGGGGCCTTGGCATGAATGGCGGCATCGGCGAACGCGCGCACGTCCATGTTCATAGAGACGGCGAAGCTCTCGATAAAGCTACCGCAACCCGACGAGCAGGCCTCGTTGAGCATGATGTGCTCGATGACGCCGTCCTTGACGCGCAGGCACTTCATGTCTTGGCCACCGATGTCCAGAATGAACTCGACGCCGGGCAGGAACGCCTTGGCGCCGCGCAGGTGCGCGACGGTCTCGATTTCGCCCGAGTCGGCCTTGAGCGCCTCGATAAGCAGCGCCTCACCGTAGCCCGTGGTGGTCACGTGGCCGATGGTGCAGCCTGCGGGGATGTGGTTGTAGAAATCGGCCATGATGACCTTGGCCGTGCCTAGGATGTCGCCGTTGTTGTTGCCGTACCAGGTGTGCAGCAGCTGACCGTCCTCGCCCACGAGCGCGGCCTTCATGGTGGTGGAGCCGGCGTCGATGCCGATGAACACGCGGCCGGTGTAGCCTTCGAGTTTGCCCTTGGGGACGACTTCCTGGTCGTGGCGGGTCTTGAACTCGGCAAAGTCCTCGTCGGTGGCAAAGAGCGGATCCAGGCGCTCGACCTCGGCACCCTGCGTGTCGCCCAGGGCATCGATGGCATCGATGAGCTGCGGGAACGTGCTGAGCTTGTCGGACTCGTGCGCCATGGCGGCGCCGCTCGCCACAAACAGGTGAGCGTTTTGGGGCACGATACGGTGCTCCTCGTCCAGGTTGAGCGTAAGGTAGAAGCGGTGGCGCAGCTCGGAGAGGTACTGCAGCGGGCCGCCCAGGAAGGCGACGTTGCCGCGGATGGGACGGCCGCAAGCCAGGCCCGAGATGGTCTGGGTCACGACAGCCTGGAAGATGGAGGCGGCCACGTCCTCGGGGCGGGCGCCCTCGTTGAGCAGCGGCTGCACGTCGGTCTTGGCAAAGACGCCGCAGCGGCTGGCAATGGGATAGATGGTGGTGGCGTTGGCCGCGAGCTCGTTGAGGCCGCTCGCGTCGGTGTGCAGCAGGGTTGCCATCTGGTCGATGAACGCGCCCGTACCGCCGGCGCAGGTGCCGTTCATGCGCTGCTCGATGCCGTTGTCGAAGTAGATGATCTTGGCGTCCTCGCCGCCCAGCTCGATGGCGACATCGGTGGCCGGGATAAGGGTCTCGACGGCACGCTTGCTGGCGATGACCTCCTGGACAAACTCCAGGTCGAGCCATTGGGACAGCAGCAGGCCGCCCGAGCCGGTAATGGCGCAGGTCATCTGGGCCGTCGGCAGCACGGTCGCAGCACCCTCGAACAGGTCGCGGGCGCAGGCGCGGACGTCGGTGTGGTGGCGCTGGTACTTGGCGTAGACGATCTGGTTGTCGTCGTTGAGCACGGCGAGTTTGACGGTGGTAGAGCCCACGTCGATGCCCAGGTGCAGGTTGCCGTGGGCGTTCTCGGGGTTGAAGATCGCGCCTTCGGGGGCGTAGGCGGCGGCTACGGGCTCGGCGGCGGTGGCGGGCTCGCTGACGACGGACGTCTCCCCTGCCACGTTCTTGGCATCGGCAACTGCCTCAGCAACTTTCTCGGCAGCCGCGGTCGCGGCCTTCTGCGCTGCGTCCACCACGGCGGGCGCAGCCTCGCGTGCGGCAGCGACCACACGGTCTTTAATGCCCTCGACGAGTTTGCTCATTGTCTCTCCTCTTAGTTGTTGGACTCGACGGTTGCGGTGGTGTCGACCGCGTCCTCGAGCTGCAGATTCAATAGCTTCATGCCGTATTCCGGCACGTTGATATCGATGGGTTGGCCATACAGGTCGCCGGGGCGCACAAAGGCGATGACCGTCATAATGCGCGCCATGGTCTCGGGCGATTCAGAAAGGTCACGCTCAAACCAACGTTGGATCATGCCGACTTCGGCACTCACGACATAGGTGACGTAGTAGTCAAAGAAGGTGCCCAGCGCCAAGCCCAAAATACCCGTCTGTGCACGCGGCACCACGGCCTCGCGTGCGGTATCGATGATCTTTTTAATAAAGGCGGGGTCGCCGCCCGGGCCCAGCAGGGCCCCGATAAGGTCGCGATTAGCCGCAAGATAGCGAAGCAGCTCAACCGAACCGGGTGCCGGCTCGAGCTCGTCGATATTGCGATAAAGATCGGGTAATTGAGCTGCGGTGATAAGCTCCACCCGCTCGCGAATCTCGGCAAGCAGGCCGTCCTCGATCTGGCTGATAAAGTCGGGGATATCGCGGTAGTGCGAATAGAACGTGCGGCGTGTAAGACCGGCGCGCTCGGTGAGCGACGCGACGTTAATGCGCGAAAGGTCGCCGCTTTCGGCAAGCTCGCTGGCAAGCGCCTGGCGAAGGGCACGCTGCGAGCGAAGGGACCGGCGATCGCATTTCTCGAGCTGGGACAAGCGTCCTCCTTGTTACTCAGCCTGTGCGCTATTGCACAGTGCGAGTATTATTGCACACCGTGTGTATCAACACGTAAAGGCAATATTTGGATGTGACGAAGGGGCAGCCTCTTTGTCACATCCAGCGACCGCCTAGGTTGTGCCGGTTGTGCCAGGCTTTTAGAGCGGCATTACCGATTGTCCAAAATGTCATTCGTGGGTAGAATAGTGTCGACGGCAGCCCAAGTTCTGGAAAGCTGGGCAGCGCCGTTGCTTGGATTAAGGGGTCAACGCCTTAGCGGCGGCGACCCCTTTTACGTTGCTTCGAACGTTGCTTGAGTGCCTCGGAAAGCCCGACGAGCGCTGTGAAGAACGAGACCAAAGCGGTCAGAAGTCTCACAAAATCAATCAGATCGGTCATGGGCATCACCTCCCATCAGATGGAGGGCGTTGCCCGGCACATGGAACTGCCGCCAACAGTATCAATTCTATCAAAGCGCAGTTAGATATGCGAATGTTTGTTCGCATTTCAAGAGACCAGCGTCACCTGTGACAAAGGGGCTGTCCCTTTGTCACATTATTCGATGACAGTGCGGGAGTTTTGCTTGTGCATGGTGGCGAGCATGTGTTTGGGGACGGCGTGGACCATGCAACTGCCGATAGTCGCGCTCGCGGCGGCCTTGGCCGCGTCACTGCCATTCTTGGTGGCATAGCTGTGACGGAAACGCTTGAGCATGGCGATGTCGTTGCCGCCGTCGCCGTAGACCGCAACCTCGTCCTCGGCAATACCGTAGTAGCCCGCCAGCCAGGCCACGCTCTCGCCCTTGTTGCACGCCGCGTCCGTGATCTCGAACATCACCGGATCGAACGGCGCGTTGACCACGCGGTCCGAACGCTCGGCAAGATACGCCTTAAGGTCGCGCTCCAGCTCGGGCGAGGTCACACGGCAGTTGATCTTGCACACATCGTGGCGCAGGATGTCGCCGATCGACTGGTCGAAATACTGTTCCTCGTGATACCCGCCGCGCGCACGCATGCCGCGCATCACAATACGCTTGATGGGGCTGTCCTTTTTAAAGCCCGCCTGGTGCATCTCGAACGAACCGCTCGAGAACATGCCATCGGGCGTGGAGCAATCAAAGCAAATGTCCGGGAACGCCTTGAGCAGCTCCTCGGTGACCTGTGGGTCGATGGTCCAGGTCTTGAGCACCTCGCCATGACTGTCGCGTACGATGGAGCCGTTAGAGCAGCAGGCATCGAGCGCCAGCCCCGTAAAGCCATGCTCGCCGATTGGCAACGTCGAGCGCCCGGTCGCGGGAACCACATGCAGGCCAGCCTTGGTCAGCTCGCGGATGGCACGGCGGATGGTCCCATCCGCCTCGTGCAGGGCGTTCAGCAGCGTTCCATCTAAGTCACTCGCAAACATCTTGATCATGGGCGTGCCTCTCCTTTGTCTTCACGATATTGTAGACGAAGGAGAGGCATGCCCAGACAATGGCGTCCCGGCGCGGCGGGACAATGCTTCCGCAAATCCACGGTGTCCCTGCGCCTTAAGACAATTGCCACAAGCGACTTTTCAGCCGATAAAACAACGCCGTCGTCAACGTCAACACCGCGAGCATGCCTGCGAATACAATCGCCGGAGCCCATCGATCATATGCAACCCCGTACGTCAATTGACCGATAGGTGTTGCACAGGAAAGGACCATGTAAACGACCGAAAGCACTTTTCCGCAGAACTCAGTCGGCGCTGCCCGCTGAACAAACGCGATGATTTCAACCGATGTAATGCTTGCCCACGCCATGACCCATGCCGAGCCGGCCGCAAACGCGACAAACGCAAATTCGTCAGGACTGCTCAGTAGCGTGACAATAATCGGTACGACTCCTAAACAGATCATCGCAACATATCGACATATGCCCTTGAAGGAAAAACGATGCGGCCAAATGCCGACCAAGCCACTGCCGGTAAGACCACCCAAGCCCAGAGCAACCTCAACCATCCCAACGCAGGACGATTGCATGCCGAGATGCTTTGTAACAATAATTGGAGCGCCAATCGTTAGCCCAACCAACGCAAGGTTCAAAACTGCCGCAAGCAAAATCACAGCGACCAATGATGCATTTTGCAACAGATACCGAATCGACTCCCTAAAATCGTTTCGGCATGTCGTACGAGTCGCGCCGTCTCCCATCGTTTCAGATGAGGCATTTTGCCTGAGTGCACCCCCAAACAGCAGGGCTGACATCACAAACGTCAACGCCGCGGTTTCGCATAGAGCATCGACACCAAAGCACCCATAGACTGCCGTCCCGACTACAGGCCCCAAGATATTGCTCGCCATGGTTACCTGCGAGACCAACGCTGTGGCACGCTCAACCTTTTCTTGGCCCATCATGTGCACCGTCTCAATTTGAAGCATCGGTTTCAGCAGCGATTGGATGCCATATTGGACGCAAAGCATTGCTGCCACGACAACGGCAAGGGGCAGCGACCGCTTCATGGGGATAAACAACAGCGATGCAGCCATCAGAACAATGCCGAGCACCACAAGAACCCCGCGGTGTCTCCCACGATCCGCCAGAATTCCGCCAGCCGGAGTCGTAAGCACGCCCGGCACGAACGCTATCGCCGCGACGGCACCATATAACGTTGACGAGCCGCTGCAATCGAACAAGTAAAGCGGGCACGCAAAGCACAGTGCCGACAACATCGAATACGCGCACAGCTGTGCAACAAGAAGACCGAAAAGCCTGATAGATCGCACTGTTTTTTGCATCAACTGGACACTACTCCTCCGCATTCCAGCCATAAGCCCGCCCCCTATACATACCATTAGTATGTATTTAATGACTTGAAAAGGGCAGCCGTGGCTACCCTCACAAATCAATTACATACCGTTGGTATCTATATTACCACCCGGCGCGGTCCCATACGTCCCAAATCTCCGCCGTTGTCTGAAGCACTTCATTACCCAAATCGAGCCCCACCGCGGCCGCCATCTGCGCCAAACATTGTGCGCGGGCGAGCATTCGCTCCTTGGGCTCGAGCGGACGGAACAATGGCAGCAGCCAAAGATTCGCCAGCAACGATACGGCCTCCGCCGCTTCGCGCGGGCATTCGCACGCAATGGAGCCGTCGGCGATGCCCTCCTCGATCACTGGCAAGAGACAGCCATCGGCCGACTCGTCAAACGAGCCCTGGTACTGCATCGCCAGTAGACGCGAGCTTTTTACCGGATCCGCCGCGGGATGCATGCGTGCCCATAGCTCAATTTGCGGAACGACAGACTCGGGCGCGTACAGTCGCTTGAGCTTTTGGGCTCCGGTCATATTGCCGATACCAAGCGTTGAGCGACGTTGCTCAACAATCGGAGCCATTGCCCGATCAAATGCGGCGTTGAAAATCTCTTCTTTGCTCTTAAAGTGATGATAGACAGCGCCCTTGGTCATGCCATCGAGGCGGTCGACGATATCTTGAATGCTCGTCCCCTCATAACCCTGTGCGCAGAATAGCTCCAACGCCGCGTCGAGAATCTTCGCGACCGTCTCTTCGGGATATTTATTGCGACCCATAATCCGCCCATCCGCAACGCAAGTCTTATTCCTTATTGCGATATTTTAACGTTGCGGATGGCAAACGGTCGGCCCTACACCGCGGCGGGGCCGTGTTCGCCGGTACGGATGCGGATAACTTCCTCGACCGGCTCGACCCAAATCTTGCCGTCTCCGACGGCGCCGGTGCGGGCGGCGTTGCAGATGATGTCGACAATGCCGTCGACATGTTCATCGGCGCAGATGAGGGTGAACTGCACCTTAGGGATCGTGTTGACAAGCAACTCGTTGCCGCGCACGTATTCCTTCCAGCCATGCTGTGCGCCGCAGCCCTGCACCTGGTTGATAGTCATACCGCGAACATCGGCAGCAAACAGCGCGTCTTTAAGAACCTCAAGTTTCTCGGCACGAACGATCGCCGTAATCTTCTTCATAGTGAATTCCTCTCTTCAAAAAAAAGAAATGAATTGTCCCTCACATGGCACGGGTTTTCCAGGTGCCACAGACCAACCTTGTACATCAGATAAGTGCAACTAACAGGTCTTAGCAGGTTTCCCAAGTGCCGCAGATCGGCCTGAAAGAGGAGTGCCGCGTACTTAAGGTACGCAAACGACGATTGAAGGCCGAGGTGCGGTGCTTGGGGAAGCTGCTAATCGAGTCCGGAGAACGAAGGGTAGGCGCTCTCGCCGTGCTGACTCGTATCCAGGCCCAGTGCCTCGTCGGCCTCGTCCACGCGCAGGCTGCCGTGGAACAGCGCCTTGACCACCGCGGCGATCACCAAATCGAGCACCAGCACAATAGCGACCGTCACCACAATGCCCAAAATCTGCGAGATGAGCAGCGACACGTCGCCCGTGTAGAACAGGCCGCCCTTACCGGTCCACGAAAGCTCCGGCACGCAGAACAGGCCCGTGAGCACGCCGCCCAAGATGCCGCCGATACCGTGGCAGCCAAACGCATCGAGCGCATCGTCGTAGCCAAACTTGGTCTTAAGATGGCTGATGGCCAGGTAGCAGACGGGCGATACGATCAGGCCCATGACCAGCGCCGCCCACGGCTCGACAAAGCCTGCGCCGGGCGTGACCACCACAAGGCCCGCAACCAAACCGGTACTGGCACCCACCAGCGTGGGGCGACCGGTGTGCACGCGCTCGACGGCAAGCCACGAGACCATGCCCGCTGCGCTGGCCGTCACGGTGTTGAGGATGGCAAGTGCCGCCACGGCGTCGGCCTTGAACTCGCTGCCGCCGTTAAAGCCAAACCAGCCAAACCAAAGCAAGCCGGCGCCCAGCGCCACAAACGGCACGTTATGCGGGCGATAGCTCACCATGCCAAAACCGCGACGACGGCCGAGCATCAAGCAAAGAATCAGACCCGTCAGACCGGACGAGATGTGCACCACGTCGCCGCCGGCAAAGTCGAGTGCGCCGATGATGTCGCCGATAAAGGAGCCCTCGCCGCCCCAAACCATGTGAGCAAGCGGCGCATAGACCACGAGCAGCCAAATGCCCAGGAAGGCCGCCATGGCACCAAACTTAACGCGGCCGGCCAGGCTACCCGTGACGATGGCGGCGGTGATCATGGCAAACGCCATCTGGAAGGCGATGTTGATGATCTGAGGGTAGACGGCACCGTCCGCGGCGTTGCCCTCGGCCGCCTGTAGCACCTGGCCGAGCACCGGAAGGCACAGCAGCTGGTCAAAGCCGCCAATAAACGGGCTGGAACCGTCGCCGCCGTAGGCCAGCGACCAGCCGGCGACAATCCACAGCACACCAACCAGGCCAATGGCGCCAAAGCACATAAGCATGGTGTTGATGACATTTTTGCGCCTGGACAGGCCGCCATAGAAAAACGCCAGACCCGGTGTCATTAAAAACACGAGCATGGTGCAGATGAGCATAAACGTTGTCGATCCCGTATCGTACATTCGCTCCCCCCTTGGTCGCATGAACGTTGTCGGCGCCCATAATGCGGCCGAGGGGCAACTGGTGTAGACCAGATACGGCGTTGTTAAACGCTGCGTTGTCGAATGGAAACGGTGCCGCAATCTTGGAAACGGCACGGCAACGGACGCGAAACGGACGGGAAATACGCGAGCAAGGGAGCCGTGAGCGCGCCCGTCCCGGCTAGCGCCGAAACAGCTCGTGGGCGCGGTCGCGGAGATTAGTTGCTCGAATGACACCTTCGTAGCGATTGATGCGCAGGCGCGGGAAGGCGTTAAAGAAGCGTAGGTCGCGGCGGCTGAGTGACACTCTCGGCACCGGACGGCTCATGCGCTTGCCGGCAAGGCGGCGACTGAGCGACGGACGCGGCATGCTCGGCGCGGCATCGGCCACGCGGCGGGCGGCAAGTGCCAGGCCGCGAGCACCATCCGAGATAAATGTCGGCATCGAAGCCTTCTCACGAAGGGCATCGAGCGTCGCGTCGCCCAGCTCGGCCAGCCACGCGTTAACGGCACGGCTGCGGATATGCGTCTGTGCCACCGAGTCGATTGCCGAATCGGGAATACGTTCGAGCATAGAGTCGGACGCATCGGCAAGCGACTCGTTGATGCGGTCGGCAAGGTCGGCCCGGACGCGCTCCAGCTGATCAGACAGACGCCGCCAGCTCGCCAACGAGCACACCGCGTCGACCATCATCGCGACCGCGACGATAAAGGCGGACAGCCGCACAATCAGCACCGGCAGATGGCCAAGCAGCCCCAGCAATGCCGGCTCCACTAAACGGCAAATACACAACGCACCCAAGCCAAACGCGCAAGCCCAGTACAGACAGATGCGTCCATGCAAGTTAAACGGCAGGTGCGAGTAATCCCAAAAGCGAGCGCCCGTTGTTTTTTCCAACAGCACGCCTACGCTGTACTCAATCACGCTGCATACGAGCGCTGCAGCGACAAACTGGCTCGAGGCATCCGGAATCCCGCGCAACAGCAGCCAGCAGGCAATGCCGCCCGCGCCATAGATTGGGCAGCACGGCCCCAGCAAAAAGCCACTGTTGGCAAATCGTCCGTGATTGAGCATGGCGCACGCTGTCGACTCCCATGCCCAACCGCAAAACCCGTAAAAAGCAAACGAGAGCACCAGTGCCGAGAGCGGGCAGGCGGCAAGCGTCGCGCCGCCAAACGCCATATCAATCGCGGTCCCCACCGTCTACCCTCTCCTCTTCTTGCTCGATGCTTTACTCACGTCATCGTCCGCCTCGTCCTTGCGCCGCAGACGACCGGCGACCGTCTCGCGCAGAGCGCACCATTTATCTGCCAGGCATACAATCCAAGCCTCACGACACGTCGGCGGCACTGGCACCAGCGGAAACATATGCCGCACGATGATATTCCGTTCGCGCGGCGTCAGCTCAAAATCTTCCTCCGCACGTGCCAGGGCAAAAAACGGGTGGCGAAAGCCATGCAGCCGATGGCTTGGGTCGGGATCGTGCCAGTCATAGAGAAAGTAATCGTGCAGCAGGGCCCCGCGCAGCAACGAGGCGCGGTCGACCGAGACACCGACGCGGCCCAGGCGCTCGGCAAAGGACAGACTTGCCCGCGCCACCGAGGTCACATGTGCATAGACCGTCACGTCGCCATGCTGGATAAACTCGTGCGTCAGGTCCAAGCGGCCCGCCTGGGCGAGCTGACGGGCGGCATAGTCGACCTCGTGCGCGATTTTCTCGGCACGAACGGTATCGGACATGCGGCCTCCTTCCAGCGGCTCACGGCGGCAAGCCACGGCCTGCACGCATTGAATAAAATCATCATCGAATCTACCAGTATGGCATCGGACAAAACGTTTTGCCCCACCAGTTGGCGAATTACCGCGCCGCCGTCACATATCAAACGCCAAAATGTGCGAGACTGTCTTGTGCAATTGTGCCGGCCGAGGGAGTGCCGGCGCACGATTCGCATGGAGTAACCCACAACGATGCTGCTTACGCAAACGACAACGCCCGAGGACGTCAAGGCTCTTAATCGCGCCGAGCTCCCGCAGCTCTGCGGCGAGATCCGTCAGGCAATCCTCGAAAGCTCCGCCGCCGTCGGCGGGCACGTTGCCCCCAACTTGGGCGTCGTTGAGCTTACGGTTGCGCTTCATCGCGTATTTAACTCCCCCATCGACAAGATTGTCTTTGACGTTTCGCACCAGACCTACGCCCACAAGGCGCTGACCGGGCGCGCGTACACTTATATCGATCCGGAGCGTTATGGTGAGGCTTCTGGCTTTGCCAATCCCGACGAGTCCGAGCACGACCTGTTCGCCATGGGCCATACCTCCACGTCGGTGAGCCTGGGCTGCGGCCTGGCGCACGCTCGTGACCTGGCGGGCGATACGTACAACGTCATCACCGTTATTGGCGACGGCTCGCTTTCGGGCGGCTTGGCGTTTGAGGGCTTTAACAATGCCGCCGAACTCGATAGCAACCTGATCATCATCGTCAACGATAACGACCAGTCCATTGCCGAGAACCATGGCGGCCTGTATCGCAATCTGGCCGAGCTGCGAGCCAGCAACGGTACCTGTGAGCGCAACGTTTTCCGCGCGATGGGGCTCGACTACCGCTATCTGGACGCCGGTAACGACGTGTTGGCCCTCGTCGACGCGTTGCAGGAACTGCGCAATATCGATCATCCCATCGTGCTGCACGTCTCCACCGCCAAGGGCAAGGGCTTTGAGCCAGCCCAGAACGACCCCGAACGCTGGCATCACGTGGGTCCGTTTGACATGGCAACTGGACGCAAGCTCTGCCCGGGCCATCCGAGCGAGCCTGCGCCGCGCACCTATGCCGACATTACGGGCGAGGCGCTCAGCGCCGCCATCGAGCGCGATTCGCAGGTCGTGGGCATCACGGCCGCCACGCCCTACATCATGGGCTTTACACCCGAGCTTCGCGCTGCCGCCGGCAAACAGTTCGTCGATGTGGGCATTGCCGAGGAGCACGCCGTGACCTTTGCCACCGCGCTTGCGCGCTCGGGCGCCAAGCCAGTCTTTGGTGCGTACGGCACGTTTTTGCAGCGCGCCTACGACGAGCTGTGGCACGACCTGTGCCTCAACGACGCCCCCGCAACCATCCTGGTGTTTGGTGCGTCAATCTTTGGCACCACGTCCGAGACGCACCTTTCGTTCTTTGATATTTCCATGCTGGGCGGTCTTCCCAACATGCGCTACTTGGCGCCGGCCTGCATGGAGGAATATCTGTCCATGCTGAGCTGGTCGCTCGACCACCGCGAGCATCCCGTGGCGATCCGCGTACCGGGCATCGGCCTGGTTAGCCGCCCCGATTTGGCGCCCGCCGAGGGCACCGATTACGGCGTCGCGCGCTACAACGTGGTGCGTCAGGGCCGCGACGTTGCCCTGCTCGCGCTTGGCGATTTCTTTGAGCTGGGCGAGCGCGTGGCAAACCGTCTGACTGCCGAGTACGGTATCGAGGCCACGCTCGTCAACCCGCGCTTTGCGACCGAGCTCGACCGTGAGTTCCTCGATAGCCTTGCCGCCGAGCATCGCGTTGTCGTCACCCTCGAGGACGGCATCTTGGACGGCGGCTGGGGCGAGCGCGTGGCGTGCTACCTGGCCTGCACGCCCGTGCGCACGCGCACCTTCGGCATCGCCAAGGGCTTCCCCGACCGCTACGACCCCAACGAACTGCTCGCACAGAACGGCATGACGGTCGAGAATATGGCCGCCGAAGCCGTGAGACTACTCAACGAGTAAGAAAACCTCCGCAAGGGAAGCACCCCTGCGGAGGTTTTTGTTTTCGCGACGCGATTATCTCAATCTGTAACATCTAGGGCCCGAATTTCCGTCTAACTGTTACAGATCTAGACAAAACGTCTTAGTCCCCGACCTTTATCTCAATCTGTAACAGATAGGGACCTTTTGACCGTCCAGATGTTACAGATTGAGACATTCGAATTCCCCTGAAGAGAAAATCTCAATCTGTAACAGTTACTCGGCAAAAACGGCTGAAGATGTTACAGATCGAGACAAAGCAGCAAGGCATGCCGCTGCACCGGCCAGAACCACCACAAAGGTGCCTGTCCCTTTTTGGTAGGAAGAATAACCCATAAGGTAAGTATGTTTCTGAGTTATTTCGTGTTGACCCATTTGAGCGCGATAGGGTATAACTCTACTCAACCGCTAGGGATTTTATTGAGAAAGGTGTTCTACCATGAGCAAGAACCTCTCCCAGCAGGTCGTTCTCGACCGCCGCGGCTTCGTTGCCGCCACCTTCGCAACCGTCGCCGGCCTTGGTCTTGCCGGCTGCTCCGACACCAGCGCCGAGGCCGACAAGGGTTCCGCCGCCGGCTCCTCCAAGAGCTCCAAGGATACCGAGGCTTCCACCACGCTCGACGCTAAGGCATTCGACAAGCTCGTCGACAACGGCCCCAAGGCCGATGACGATGCTATCGCCGCCAGCACCTGGGCCACGGCCGTCAAGGACGCCGGCGTCTTTAAGATCGGTGGCGTTCAGACCTCTACGCTCTTCTCCCTCCTCAACGAGAAAGACGGTCAGACCCGCGGCTTCGATGCCGGTATCGCACAACTCCTGTCCAACTACATTCTGGGCGAGAACAAGGTCGAGATCACCCAGGTGACCTCAGACACGCGCGAGTCTGTCCTGCAGAACGGCCAGGTCGACGCTGTCTTTGCCACTTACACCATTACCGATGAGCGCAAGAAGCTCGTCTCCTTCGCCGGCCCCTACTACTACACCCAGCAGGCTATCCTGGTGCTCGCCGATAACGACGACATCAAGAGCGTCGACGACCTGGCCGACAAGAACGTTGCCGTCCAGTCCGGCTCCAACGGCCCCGCCATCCTGGAGGAGTTCGCCCCCAAGGCCAGCCAGCAGGAGTTCAAGACCGACGAGGAGGCCCGCCAGGCACTCCAGCAGGGCCGCGTTGACGCCTATGTCATCGACAACAACATGCAGCAGAGCGCCCTGGTCCGCGAACCCGGTAAGTACAAGATCGCCGGTAAGCCCTTTGGCAGCAAGGAGCCCTATGGCATCGGTCTGCCGCTCGATTCCGACGGCGTCGCCTTTGTCAACGACTTCCTTAAGAAGATCGAGGACGATGGCACCTGGACTGAGCTGTGGCAGATCTGCATCGGCGACCGTACGGGCGACACCAATGTTCCCGAGCTGCCCGAGATCGGCGCCTAGGCAGTGAGCTTGGTAACGGCCGCAACGAAACCATACGGAAACGCATGATGCGCTTTATTGCGGTAAACTATTTCCTCACTGAGTTGTCGGGGCTTCCGTACACACGGGAGCCCCTTTCCTTACCGGCGGGAGGTCCGCATGAGTCTCTCCGAACTCTGGTCGCTCTATGGCCAGAACTATATCGACGCGCTGCTAGCAACCTGGGGCATGACGCTTGAGTCGTTTGCCATCGCCATGGTGCTGGCCGTCGCCGTCACCGTGATGCGCGTGTCGCCGCTCAAGCCGCTGCGCGTCTTTGGCGACCTGTATGTCCAGGTCTTCCGTAACATCCCCGGCATCGCGCTGCTCATTATCGTCGTCTATGCGCTGCCGCCGCTCAAGGTCGTTCTGCCCTACCGCACCTGCGTTATCGTCGCCACGGTCCTCTTGGGCTCGGCCTTTGGCTCCGAGAACTTTATGAGCGGCATCAACACCGTCGGCGTCGGCCAGGTGGAAGCCGCCCGCTCGCTGGGCATGAGCTTTAACCGTATCCTCGCCAAAATCGTGATTCCGCAGGCGCTGCGCTCGAGCGTGCTGCCCATGACCAACCTCTTTATCGCCGTCATGCTCACTACCGCCTTGGGCAGCCAGGTGCCGCTTAAGCCGCAGGAGCTCACCGGCGTGGTGAGCTACATCAATACCCGCTCGCTCGGCGGCGTCGCCGCGTTCTTTATCTCGGCGCTCGGCTACCTGGGCACGGCCTTTGTGGTGAGCCACATTGGCAACTATATCGATAAGAAGGTGAGGATCCTCCGATGAGCAAGCATTCCTCCCCTGCACTCACCATGCGCGATGCGCTCTACGAGGCTCCCGGCCCCAAGATGCGCGCCAAGATTCGCATCGGCACCGCCATCTCGCTTGTTGCTGTCGCCGCGCTCGCCATCCTGGTGCTGCAGCGCTTTTATGTGACCGGCCAGCTTTCGGTCCACTATTGGTATTTCTTTACGCACCTCACCACCTGGAAGTTCCTGCTTGCCGGCTTTGAGGGCACCGTTAAAGTCGCACTCACCGCCGGCGCCATCGCGCTGGTGCTGGGCTTAGCCCTTATGCTCGGCCGTACCAGCGACATTAAGCCGCTGCAGCTGGTCTGCCGCGTACTCACCGATTTCTTTCGCGGCGTACCGAGCCTGCTGTTCATCTACTTCTTCTTTTTGGTGCTGCCCCAGTACAAGATCTCGCTGCCATCGTTTTGGATGCTCACGCTGCCTGTCGCGCTCGCTGCCGCCGGCGTACTCGCCGAGATCTTCCGTGCCGGCGTCAACGCCGTGCCGCGCGGGCAGGTCGAGGCGGCCCAGGCACTCGGTCTCTCCAAAGCTAAAATCACCTTTAAAATCGTGTTGCCGCAGGCGATTCGGTTTATCATTCCGTCCTTGATTTCGCAGCTTGTGGTCGTGGTCAAGGACACCACTGTCGCCTACGTGGTGAGCTACCCCGACCTCATGCAAAACGCCCGCGTGCTCATTACCAACTACGACGCCCTCGTGTCGGTCTACCTGGTTATCGCGGTCATCTACATCCTCATCAATGTCGCGATCAACAAGGCCGCTGTCTATGTTTCGCACAAGACCGGCGCGACCATCATCCGCTAACGCTTTACCATTTCGAGTCATAAGGAGCCAAGCACCATGGCACAGAGCACTTCTTCTACCGGCAATCAGCCGCTGATTGAGCTCAAGCACGTCGATAAGCACTATGGCGACCTGCACGTTCTCAACGACATCAATCTGTCGGTCGATCGCGGCGAGGTCGTCGTTGTGATCGGCCCCTCGGGCTCGGGCAAGTCGACCATGTGCCGCACCATCAACCGCCTGGAAACCATCGACTCGGGCGAAATCCTCATCGAGGGCGAGCCCCTGCCGCAGGAAGGCAAGGATCTTGCCCGCATGCGCGCCGAGCTGGGCATGGTGTTCCAACAGTTCAACCTGTTTGCACATATGACGGTGCTGCAGAACGTCATGCTGGGACCGGTCGACGTGCTGGGCGTGTCCAAGGAGGAGGCTCGTGAGCGCGCCATGGACCTGCTGAGCCGCGTGGGCGTTGCCGAGCAGGCCGATAAGGTGCCCGCACAGCTTTCGGGCGGCCAGCAGCAGCGCGTGGCCATCGCCCGTTCACTTGCCATGCAGCCCAAGGCCATGCTCTTTGACGAGCCCACGAGCGCCCTCGATCCCGAAATGATCAACGAGGTGCTCGAGGTCATGGTCCGTCTGGCCCAGCAGGGCATGACGATGATCGTCATTACGCACGAGATGAACTTCGCCCGTCGCGTGGCCGACCGCGTCGTGTTTATGGCCGACGGCCAGATCGTGGAAACCGGCACGCCCGACGAGTTCTTCGACCACCCCCAGACCAAGCGCGCCCAGGACTTCCTCAACTCCATCAAGGGTCACTAACCAGCCGCCCCGTGGGACAAATCCATCGGAAGCGTTGTCCCACGTCTCTCATGCTCCCTGTCACCTTCAGATTCGAAAGCAACACCTATGATCGGAACCCGCACCTCATCGTCCTACACCCCGCACGTCGACGTCACCCCCGCCGACCGCCCACTCATCCTCGTCGCACCGCGCTGGGAAGAGGCGGAGCCGTTTTTAACCGAGATGCTCTCCCCCAACGAGGAAATCGCAAGTGTCTTTGTCGATGCCATCCTTGCCGCTGGCGGCCTGCCGCTGCAGATGTCCATCACCGAGGACATTGAGGTCATCCGTCATTACGTCGATATCGCCGACGGCATCGCCATTCCCGGCGGCCCCGATGTCAATCCCAAACGCTGGGGCGATGATCGACCCTACGATCCCACCCTCTGCTGCGAGATCCGCGATAGCTTTGAGTTTAAGCTGGTCGGCGAGGTGCTCCGCGCCAAAAAGCCGCTCTTTACCACTTGCCGCGGCACGCAGCTGCTCAACGTCGCCACCGGCGGCACCCTGTGCATGGACGTACCGAGCCTGGGCGCGCGCGAGGGCCGCACGCAGTGGCGCCATACCCACGTGCTCAACGACCCCGTGCATCCCGTCGAGGTCGTGCCGGGTTCGCTGCTGGAGCGCGCGCTTGGCGGGCACAGGCTGATCCAGACCAACTCGGCACATCACTGCTGCGTCGACCGTCTGGGTAAGAGCACGCGCTTGGTCGCCAAGGCAACCGACGGCGTTCCCGAGTGCATCGAAGTCGAAGGCCAGCCTTTCTGCCTGGGCGTGCAGTGGCACCCCGAGTACACCTGGCAGACGCTCGAGACCGACTTTAACCTGTGGAAGTCGTTTGTCGAGGCAGCAGCCAAGGTTAAGCAGGCCCGCTAGCTCGCGAATCACACAGGCTTAAACCTTCCATGCCAGGGGGGGGCGGACCCCAGCCACGGTGCCCGCCCCCCTGTATTTGGTATGCTCGGTATGATTATCCCTCACAAACAATCAAAGAAATCTCGACCGCAATCGGTCGACGGCAAAGCAAATGGCAAAAACACTTGCTACGTTTATGAGGCAGTCAATTAAAATCGAAACGCATTGACCATCCCCCAACGGAGTCACGCCGCAAATCCACATGAGCATCGAGGACGGAAGCGGAAGCATGGAATTGGCCCCGAGCTGTATGTAGATCGCTACGACGTTGACAAGCAGCAGCATGCCAATCGGACCGAAGCCGGACCCAAAATAGGAAACAACGATTACGCAACAAACCACGTATGCAAGGCAGGCAGCGGCAGCAAGAACAAGTCGATAGCAAAATACATGCAGGTTGAAATACTGTTGAGCATCCAAAACGATTACGCAGTTAAGGCAGTACAAAACGACACTCGACAGGACAAACGCGCCCAAAAGGGCAAAAGAAGACAGCACCACTCGCGCAACGATAGCGCACACACGCTTCCCTCCCCGAGCCTCCGACAACCCCCACGGTTCCTCAATAAAGCCCGAACTGACAAAGCGCGGCACAATGCAAGCCGCGATGAACGGAAAGAACAACGCATGAGCCAACGGGGCTACGTTGAACAGCAGACCGCGAAAAACCTCTGAATTACCAAATAGGAGGACATCCTCTGCCGATAGCCGAAGCGTCGGGTCTGGGAAAAAGCCCAAGAAACTGTTCTCACGGAGGCTACAGAACCACATCGGGAAAGAATTAAGCTGCAATACCACCATGCACGCATAAATTACCAGGATTAAGGCGTACGTCCATTTGCTCACATGCTTCAATTCTGAATGAAGGAATCTTCTAGTCTGACGAGCCATTGAGCACACCCCCAGCACGAAAGCTCACGAGAGCGTAAATCAATACCGATAGACAGCTGGCTGCCGCGCCATATCCCAGAAGCGTCAGCTGCCCCATATCGCTATACCCAAGGGCACATCCGACTCCAAGGTACGGCCCCGGAAGAAAGAAGATCCATCGCAAGGACGGTATGGGCGTCTGAAGGTAAGTTCCGTAGAGCGTCAAGCTCATGACAAATCCGATTATTACCACAGCCCCGCTCAATACGGCGCTGCTTGTAATCCGATAGATGGTCACCGTCTCCAACGCAACCGATATCACCAATACGGCGTTGATTATCATCGCAGGCAAAAATGCAGCCAGCATGTCGTGCTCACAGCTTTGCCCACCACGTATTAAGGCTATTGCAAACAGAAGAAGGCAAAGCACGCTATATGCTGCGCCAATTATCGAAGCAGGCGAAAGTACATGTGCCATAGCCCCATTAAAGCGGGCGAGACCTCTTGCTGAAGAAATTCGGTACCCCTCTTTATAGCCATGCTCCTGTAAAAGCACCAGACAAACGATGAGTGGGACGAACAGGGATGTACCGGCAAAAGCGCTGCGCACAAGGGACTCATCGGGTGCAGAAGGATCGATTACATTCCAGCAGAAACCAATATCCTCCCCAAAAACGCTATTGCCAAAGGCGAGCAACGTTGTTCCATTTTTTAGAAAGACACCGAAGAGAAAGCCGAACGCCAGCATAAGCGCAAGACCAAACTTCGCCGGAAACATCCTGTGCAAACGCATCATATCTGCCTTTATGGGATGGATCGCCCGCTTCATAGCGAGACCGCCTTCATCAAGCGCCTGTAATACTCTTTTAGGGATGGCGCCTCATCCCTTATGACGTCCATCGATTCCATTTTCAGCAGTTCGCCGTCATGAATAAACACGCAACTTGTTGCAACCGATGCCAACTCATCCAAATCATGACTAGAGATGAGCATGGTCTTACCCTGTTCTCGATTCAATCGACCGATAAGGGCCCATATACTCTCGATGCCCAGCGGGTCCAACCCATTTGCTGGCTCATCAAAAATAAGCAGATCAGTGTCACCCAACAAAGCCGTAGCTATATCCAGCCGCCGTTTCATTCCCAGAGAAAAACTGCTCACGCTCTTTTTCTCTTCGACGTCCAGCCCGACTAGGCTCAAAACGCGAGGAATCTCACGATTCGCATCAAGCCCCCATTCCGCACATCGGATTTGAAGATTCTCAACCGCGCTGAGAGATTGGTATGCTCCGCTGGAATCTGGCACATAGCCGACACGCGTCCGCATCAGGCTCAGGTCTTTTTTGGCTCTTCGGTGGTTTCTGTGGGAGAGATTCCGGCATAGGCCCAGCTCAGCGGGC
>CABRWN010000019.1 GCA_902474645.1 uncultured Collinsella sp. | reverse complement strand
CCGCCAGCCTCACAGCTGCCGACGAGGCGGCGTTGGGTAGCGATGTGCTGGGCAGCCGCGCCTATGCCGAGGAACTGGCCGATCGCGAGGCCGAGGAAGCCGCCGCGAAGGCAGCAGAGACCGAGGCCGAGGAGGCCGCTGAGCCCGAGCTCGACGAATACGGCATCGCCATCGAAGGTGCCGAACAAGAGGCTGCCCTAGTGCAGAATGCTGCCGCGCCCGCTCCGGTCGAGCCCCGCACTGCCCGCGTTCTCGAGGTCGGCTGCGGCACGGGCTGTATCTCGCTCTCCCTTGCTTGGGAGCGCCGCGGGCATGTCACCTGCACCGCTACCGATATCGAACCGCGTGCCATCGACCTGGCCACCAAAAACCGCGACGTGCTCGGGCTTACGTCCGATGAGGTCGCCTTCAACCTCACAAACCTGGTGAGCTCTATCCCCCGCGAGGAATGGGGCACCTTCGACGTGCTCGTCTCCAACCCGCCCTACATTCCGACTGACGTCATGCGCTCGCTACCGCACGAGGTCAAGGACTTCGAGCCCGATTTGGCGCTCGAGGGCGGCGCCGACGGCCTCGATATCTTCCGCCGCCTGCTCAATGCGGCGCCCTATATGCTGCGCGCCGGCGGCCTGTTTGCCTGCGAGCTCTACGAGGGCGCCCTCGACGCCGCCGCCGAGCTCTGCCGCCAGGCGGGTCTCTCGGACGTGCGCATCGTCCGCGACCTCACCGATCGTCCCCGCATCGTTCGAGCCATCGTCACCGAGCCCAAACAGCGTATTTAAGCTGAACTAATAGACGTTTGCTCAAGTTTGCTCTTGCAATATACCGTAAAACTTCTACTATAGAAGGAGAAAGGTATGTCAAATCAGCTGCATCGGTACCGTATCGTGCTTGATTACATTGAACCTTGGCTTGATGAGCAGGATGAAGCTACGCTGAAGCAGATTTATGCAGACCTTTTGGTGCTCGAGAAGGAAGGTCCCAGCCTTGGTCGTCCACTGGTTGACCGCGTAAAGGGCTCGAAGCTTCATCATTTAAAGGAGCTGAGAGTGACTTCATGTGGTGGGCAGGTGATCCGCATCCTCTTCGCCTTTGACCCCAAGCGCCAGGCGGTATTGCTATTGGCGGGTGATAAGTCGCGAGCGGGATCGTCAAGGGCAAAATGGAACGGTTGGTATGCGATCAACATTCCAAGGGCCGAGCAAATATACCGTCGCCACGTAAGGAGGCTCGATCGAGATGGAACTGCATGAGTATATGGAATCTCGCGGGATAACACGCGACTCCATTACCGCCGAGCAGGAGAGGACTCGCGATCGTATCGAAGCCTATAAGCTTGCTCAGATTCGCAGGTTAAAAGATCTAACACAGGCGTCGGTCGCCCAGTCGATGGGCGTTTCTCAAAAACGTGTATCCGAGCTCGAGCGTGGGGAGTTGGGTTCGATGAGGCTCGACACGCTGAGCAGGTACGCAGAGAGCCTCGGCGGAAAACTGGTTGCAAGCATCGAGTTTCCCGATCGTACCGTTACGCTTGCGCGCTAAAAATCTTCAATTAACCCCCTCACTTTCACCGACTACTAGAGCCGCTCACCAAACCAACATGCGCTCTGGGCAAATAGGTTGAATGTTTCGTGCGAGAATGCCCCTCAGTAAACAAACTTGCACCAGAGCGTAAGGGGCTGGCATACACATGCAGACGGTCTATCGGGTATACGAGGGAACGCGCGAGCCGCATCGGCGCGCGGTCGAGGTGCTCGGCCGCGGCGGCCTGGCCTTGATCCCGACCGAGACCGTCTACGGTGTCGCCGTGGCAGTCAACGCCTTCTCCGATGCCGTCCCCCAAGATACAAGCGAATCCTTGTTGTGGCCGCGCGATCCGCAGGCCACCGTCAACGGCGCCGCGGTCCCCGCGCTCGGTACCGGCTATCGTCGCATCTTTACCCTCAAGCAGCGCGAGCTCACCCAAACGGTTGCCTGGCTGGTCGATGATGCCGGGGCGCTCGATCGCTATGGCGTGGATATCCCGGAAGATGCCCGCGTACTTGCGCGACGATGCTGGCCGGGAGCCCTGACTATCGTGGTCAAGGCGGCTCCCTGCGTGCCGACCTTTATGCGTGCTGCCGACGACACCGTGGCCCTGCGCGCTTCGGCCTCTCCCGTGGTCCAAGCGCTCATCCGCGCCTGCGGCAGTCCCCTTGCTTGCACGAGCGCCAACACACACGGCGCGCCCTCGCCGGCAAGCTTTGCCGCCGTCGAAGGTCGCATCCTGGAGGGGGTCGATGTTGCCGTCGACGCCGGCGAGACCCCGTGTCGCGACGCCTCGACCATCGTGTCGTTCCAGCACGGCGGGCTCCAGATCCTGCGCCAAGGCGCACTTCCCGCATCAGAGATCGAACGGGTCCTGTCCGACCCGATGCAATAGAAAGGTGTAAGCGATGTCGTTGAATCTGGGCAGCCTGGGCATGGAAGATGCCTCGTTTAACTTTGGCGGTTCCTACATCATGGCGCTCGACTGCGGCACCACCTCGGTACTTGCGACCATCGTCGACGAGTACGGCTGCATCGTCGCGCAGGCACGTCGTAGCGTCAAAACCAGCTTCCCGCGTCCCGGTTGGATAGAGCAAGACCCCATGGAGGTGCTTGCCAGCCAGATCGGCGTGATGATGGAGGTCCAGTTTAAGAGCGGCATCCATTCTGACCGCATCGCCGCCATCGGTATCTCCAACCAGCGCGAGACCACGGTGGTGTGGGACCGCATAAGCGGCCAACCCATCTATAACGCCATCGTGTGGCAATGCCGTCGCACCGCACCTCTGATCGACGAGCTGGTCGAGCGGGGCGCAGAAGAGCTGGTGCGCTCCCGCACGGGACTCACACTCGATCCGTATTTCTCGGCTTCCAAGGTGCAGTGGATCCTCGACAACGTCGACGGTGCGCGTGAGAGCGCGGCGGCGGGCGACCTCATGTTCGGCACCATCGACACCTGGCTCATCTACAACCTCACCGGCAGTCAGGTCTTTGCCACCGACTACACCAATGCCAGCCGCACGGCGCTCTTTAATATCCATACGCTCGATTGGGACGACGACCTGCTGGCGCTCTTTGACGTTCCACGTTCCATGATGCCCGAGGTTCGCTGGAGCTCGGGCGACTACGGCTGCGTCGCGAGCGACATCATGACCAACATGCCGCCCATCATGGGCGTGGCGGGCGATCAGCAGGCGTCGCTGTTCGGCCACTGCTGCTTCCATCCCGGCCAGACCAAAAACACCTATGGCACGGGTTGCTTTATGCTCATGAACACCGGCGACGAGGTCGTCGAATCCAAGAACGGTCTGGTCTCCACGATCGGTATCGCCGCGGACGGCAAGATCAGCTATGCGCTCGAGGGTTCTATCTTTGCCGCCGGTTCCACCATGAACTGGCTTCGCAACAACATGGGCATCATCTCGAGCGTGAGCGAGTCGGCACAACTCGCCGCTTCGATTAGCGACAACGAGGGCTGCTACTTCGTTCCCGCCTTTGCGGGTTTGGGCGCTCCCTGGTGGGATCCGCATGCCCGCGGTATCGTGTGCGGTCTGACCGGCGCCTCGAGCCGTGCGACCATCGTGCGTGCCGCCTGCGAATCCATGGCATATCAGAGCTACGACGTGCTGCGCGCCATGGAGCAGGACGTGGGGCTTTCGATTGAGCGCCTGTCTGTCGATGGCGGTGCCTCGCGCAACGAGTTCATCATGCAATTCCAGGCCGACCTGCTGGATATCCCCGTGCTGCAATGCGAGACGGTGGAGACCACGGCAATCGGTGCCGCGTACTTGGCGGGTCTTGCCGTCGGCTATTGGGAAGACCTGGAGGAGCTGGAGCAAAATGCCCAGATCGTTAGGACCTTCCTTCCCCACATGTCCGCCGAGCGCCGCGAGCAAAACCTTGCGGGCTGGCGTGATGCAGTCAGGCGCTCGCTCAGCACCGCACAGTAGGGCTGCGATGGGCTGCTCGATACAACAAACCGCTAAACTTATGCATGGCGTGCGGCGGCAACATTGCTTCGCGCCTTGTCAGCAAGGCCGTTTTGCGGCCGCAACGAAAGGGGCAATCAACCCATGACCGTCACTTACGATGCGTCCCGTGTGACGCTTGTCGATCACCCGCTCGTCCAGCACAAGCTGTCGATCCTGCGCGACAAAAACACCGGCACCAACCAGTTCCGCCAGCTCGTGCGCGAACTCGCGCTTTTTGACGGCTACGAGGCCATGCGCGACCTGCCTATGGAAGACGTCGAGGTCGAGACCCCCATCACTACCGCCACGTTCAAACAGCTTGCCGGCAAGAAACTCGCCATCGTGCCCATCCTGCGTGCGGGCCTTGGCATGGTCGACGGCATCCTCGAACTGGTGCCCTCCGCTCGCGTGGGCCACATCGGCATGGAGCGCGACGAGGTCACCCACGAGCCGCACGAGTATTACTGCAAGATGCCCAAGGATATCGACCAGCGCATCTGCCTGGTCGTCGACCCCATGCTTGCCACGGGCGGTTCGGCCGAGATGGCCATCAGCTACCTGCGCGAGCGCGGTGTCACGGACATCCGCATGCTGTGCATCGTCGCGGCCCCCGAGGGCCTCAAGTCGCTGACCGAGAAGGACCCTGATGTGCATATCTATACCTGCGCTATCGATGACCATCTCAACGAGACTGCCTACATCGTTCCCGGCCTGGGCGACGCCGGCGATCGCATCTACGGCACGCTCTAGTCGCTGGGCTAAGACGGCCGCGGCTGCAAATAGGAAGAAATGGTGCGCGCGGGCAAGTAGAAGACGCCTGTGCGCACCTTTAGTTAATGGACGTTTTGCCCTGCAGGGTTCGAGAAAAAACGTATTACCGTACCTGCGGCATAAAGAAGGTCTTAAGAAAACGAACAGGTGCGTATTAACCGATGCTTTTTCGGTTGTACTTTAGCGATTGGCTCGTACAATAGTCACCAATGTTTGGCGGGAACTGTTCTGTGAGGCGTTAAAAAAGGAAAGTGAGGACGCCAATGTTTCAGATAGCCGATCTGCTCGCTATCGTTGCAGGCGCCATCGCGGGCGCGGTCGCCTTTCTTCCCTTTGTCTTTACGCTCAAGCCGGTTCTTGACGATAAGCAGAATGCGGACATGCTCAAGGGTATGGTGAGTCTGGCGGTCTCGGCAATCGCTCTGCTCGTCTTTACCTTGGTTGTGTTTGTGTTGTTCGGAGAGGCATTTCGCATGTTCCTCCTGGGCGAGGCGATCGGCTTCGTGGCCTTTATGGCCGCCTGCGCGGTTCGCGTCGCCAAGGCGCTGCGAGATCCTCATGAGGTCGAAAGGTAAGTCGTGGAAATTTTTGAAAAGCTGCCTGATGAGATTAATCATCTGGTCAGCGAGTTCAGCTCCACCCCTGTCGTGGGCGATCTGAGCTGCGGCATCACGCAGTACTCGTTTTGGCTGATCGTCTCCACGATCGTGCTCCTGATCGTCCTGGCCGTGTTCAAGAAGAAGCAGACCCTGGTTCCCAAGGGCTTCTTCGTCAACGGTTTCGAGTACATCATCGAGTACGTCGAGAACGATATCGGCAAGGGCGTCGTGGGTGAGAACTGGAAGAAGCACTTCCCGTTCCTGTGCTCGCTTTTCCTGTTCATCCTGATCAATAACATGATCGGCCTGATCCCGGGAATGAAGCCCGGCACCGGTGCAATCGGCTCCACCGCCGCGCTCGCCATCTTCGCCTTCGTGTACTTCATCTACTACGGATGCAAGGCTCACGGCGTGATCGGCTACATCAAGAGCCTCGCCCCGCAGGGCGTGAGCTTCCCGATGAACGTGCTCGTGTGGGTCGTCGAGCTTTTCTCGACCTTCCTGCGCCTCATCACGCTCGCCGTCCGTCTGTTCTGCAACATGTTCGCAGGACACGTGGTCATGGGCTCGTTCGCCATCATGGCGCAAACGTTC
Organism: uncultured Collinsella sp.; assembly: GCA_902474645.1. GTDB lineage: Bacteria > Actinomycetota > Coriobacteriia > Coriobacteriales > Coriobacteriaceae > Collinsella. The sequence continues at coordinate 13,243 of CABRWN010000019.1, read as the reverse complement.
ATGCAGCCGCTGCTTCAGCAGGTTTCCGCGGCCCACGCCGTCGGCGCCCTGCCTTCGCTGGCCTGGCTTGCCATCCTCATCCTGATCTATGCGATCGAGCTTGTGGTCGGCGCCATCCAGGCTTACGTCTTCACGGTCCTTACCGCCGTGTATGTCTCCGAGGCAGAGGAGGTCGCGGAGGAGGAGTAGTCTTCCGTTCGCGCCTTAAAGGTAAGGCAATTCGTTAAACCGCCGGTGCCCGTACCCATGGAGCCCGGCAGTTATAAAAAGGTTATCCTGCGTGAAATAAGACACGCACGACAAAGGAGGAATCGTGGGAGTTATCGGTTACGGTCTCGGTGTTATCGGCGCTGGTCTTGCTATCGGCCTGTCTGCTCTGGGTGCTACGGGTGCTATGGCCCGTCAGCCTGAGGTCCAGGGCCGCGTGTTCACCGTCTTCATCATGGGCTCCGCCTTCGGCGAGGCTCTGGCTCTGATCGGCTTCGTTGTCGCGCTGATCGTTAAATAGCACGGAGCGTCAAGTATGAATCTTTCATCCCAGAAGAGCGCGATCGCACTCTCCGCGTCCGCGGCCGCGCTGCTCATGCCGGTTTCCGCGTTCGCCGAGGACGGCGCCGCCGGTGCGGACATCCTCATCCCTAAGATGGCGGAGTTCATCCCGGCGCTTATCGCCTTCCTGATTATCTGGATCGTGCTGGCCAAGGTCGCCCTGCCGGGCATCATGAAAACCATGGAGGAGCGCGGCAAGAAGATCGAGGAGAGCCTCGACGAGGCCGAGAAGACCAAGCAGGAGGCTATCGCCAAGCGCGCTGAGTCCGACTCGATCGTCACCGACGCCCGTCGTCAGGCTGCCGACATCGTTCTCGAGGCCCGTAAGGACGCCGAGTCCGAGCGCGCCCGTATCATCGAGGCTGCTCACAAGGAGGCCGAGGAGATCATCGCCAAGGCCCATACGACCGTCGAGGACGAGCGCAAGTCCATTTACGCCGGTGCCGCGAGCTCCATCGCCGACCTGTCCGTTGCCGTCGCCACCAAGATCGTGGGCGAGGCACTCGAGGACGATGCCGAGCAGAAGAAGCTCATCGAGCGCTACATCCAGGAAGCAGGTAGCCTGAATGCCGACTAGCCGCTATCAGGACAAAGTGCTCGAGACCTACGCGCGCTCCCTTCTGGAAGCCGCCAAGGCCGAGAACCATGTGTTCGAGGACCTCGAGATGATCGAGCGCTTGGCTTCTGCCAACCCCGAGATCATCGCCGTGCTCGACACCATGTCCAAGCGCGACCAGCTCGACCTTCTTCCCAAGGTGGCAGCTGCCTTTAAGTATGTTGCCGAGGAAGACGAGGATGTAGTGGGCGTGACCGTCACCACGGCGATCCCGCTCGACGACGAGCTGCGTCAAACCATCACTAAGAAATGCGAGCAGGACTTCGGCCGCAAAGTATTCCTTATCGAGCAGGTCGACCCGTCTATCGTGGGCGGCCTGGTGCTCGAGGCCCGCGGCGAGCGTCGTGACATTACCGTCAAGACGCAGCTGCGCATCGCGCAGGAGACCCTCGCAAACTCTGCTAATTCGTACGGAGGTGAAGCCTAATGTCCGAAACCCTCAATGCCCAGGATATCGCCAAGAAACTGCAGGAGCAGCTCACGAGCCTCTCCGCGACGGTCGATACGCATGAGGTTTCAACGGTCGACGAGGTAGGCGACGGCATCGCGCGCGTCTCCGGCCTCAAGAGCGCCATGGCAGGCGAGCTTCTGGAGTTCAAGAGCTCCGATACCGGTGAGACCGTCTTCGGCCTTGCCCAGAACCTTGACCGTGACGAGGTCGGCGCCGTTCTGTTTGGTGCCGTCGACTCCATCAAGGAAGGCGACGAGTGCCGCACCACTGGCCGCATTATGGATATCCCTGTGAGTCGCGCCATGCTCGGCCGCGTCGTCAATCCGCTCGGCCAGCCCATCGACGGCCTGGGCGACATCGTCGCCACGCACCGTCGTCCCATTGAGTTCAAGGCCCCCGGCGTCATCGACCGTACCCCGGTGTGCGAGCCGGTTCAGACCGGCCTGTTGGCCATCGACTCCATGGTGCCTATTGGTCGCGGTCAGCGAGAGCTCATCATCGGCGACCGTAAGACCGGTAAGACCGCCATTGCCATCGACGCTATCCTCAACCAGCGCGGCAAGGGCATGGTCTGCATCTATGTCGCCATCGGCCAGAAGGCCTCCACGGTTGCCAACATCCGCGAGACCCTCGCTCAGCACGGTGCGCTCGACTACACCATCATCGTTTCGGCCACCGCTGCCGATTCCGCCCCTATGCAGTACATCGCGCCTATGGCCGGTGCCGCTATCGGCGAGTTCTTCATGTACAACGGCGAGGACGGCAAGCCCGCCAGCGAGACCAACCCCGGCGGTCACGTGCTCGTCATCTACGATGACCTGTCCAAGCAGGCTGTGGCCTACCGTCAGATGTCGCTGACGCTGCATCGTCCGCCCGGACGCGAGGCCTATCCTGGTGACATCTTCTACCTGCACTCTCGTCTGCTCGAGCGTGCTGTCAAGATGTCCAAGAAGAACGGTTACGGCTCCATGACAGCTCTGCCGATCATCGAGACCCAGGACGGCGACGTCTCGGCCTACATTCCGACCAACGTCATTTCCATTACCGATGGTCAGATCTACCTGCAGTCCGAGCTCTTCTTCCAGGGCCAGCGCCCGGCAGTCGACGTGGGCATTTCCGTGTCCCGCGTCGGTGGCGATGCGCAGACCAAGGCCATGAAGCAGGTCGCCGGCAACCTCCGTCTGGACCTCGCTTCCTATCAGGAGCTCGCTGGCTTTACGCAGTTTGGCTCCGACCTTGACGAGGCTACTCAGAAGCAGCTGACCCATGGTGCCCGCATGACCGAGCTCCTTAAGCAGCCGCGCTACAAGCCGTTTGAGGTTGGCGAGCAGATTGTTACGCTGTTCGCTGGCAACGAGGGCTTCCTGGATGACCTGGAGATCGCCGACGTGCTGCTCTTCCGTGCCGAGCTCATCGAGTACATGGACAATGGCTTTGGCTCGCTGCTCGACAAGGTTCGCGCCAAGAAGATCGATGATGACACCAAGGCTGAGCTCTTGCGCGTCATCGGCGACTTCAAGCAGCAGTTCATGGCCAAGCACCATTCGGATGTTTCTGGATCAGAGGAGAACTAAGCCCCATGGCCAACCTTCGCGACATTAAGAAGCGAATCTCCTCGGTTACCACGACCAAGCAGATCACGCGCACGATGGAGATGGTCTCTACGGCCAAGATCCGTCGTGCTCTCGATCGCTCCAAGCAGGCCGAGCCCTATAAGGAGGCGCTGACCGACGTCATGTTGACGGTCGCCGGCGACGCCTCCTGTTCGGGCACCGATCCCATGCTGCAGAAGCATGAGAGCGTCAAGCATGGCCTGATTGTCGTTATTGCCTCGGACCGCGGCCTTGCCGGCGGTTTCAATACGACGGTGGAGCGCACGGCCGAAAAGCTCGCCGCTTCTTGGGCGAACGACGGCATCGAGTGCGAGATCATCGCGTGTGGGCGCAAACCGGCCACGTATTTCCGTGACCGCGAAAACGTCGTCATGCACTTTGAGGGCAACTCCTCTGAGCCCGATTTCAATCAGGCCCGCATGATCTCCTCTCATATCTGCGATGCGTATCGTGCCGGTGAGCTTGACCGTGTCGAGCTTGTCTACCACCACGCCAAGAACCGCGTGGATCAGGAGCTTCGCGTCGAGCATCTGTTGCCGCTCGACCCCGAGATGATCGCTATGGCCCACGGTCCGCGTAAGAACGAGACCGACGCCCCTAAGCGCATCTCGTCCACGTTCGAGTTCGTGCCCTCTCCCGAGCATGTTCTCGGCAAGCTTGTGCCGTCTTATATCCTGACGGTCATCTACCAGGCCCTGATCGATTCGGCGGCTGCCGAGCAGGGTGCACGCCGCAAGGCCATGCACTCCGCGACGGAAAACGCCACCGCGATCATCTCGACCCTTACCCGCACGTATAGTCGCGTGCGCCAGGCTTCGATCACGACCGAGATTAACGAGATCGTCGGCGGAGCCTCAGCATTGGAGGAACAGTAATGGCTAATAACACCGTAAAGCTTGCGGTCGAGGAAGCCACCAAGAAGACGACTGCCGGTGATGGTCGCATCGTGCGAATCATCGGTCCTGTCGTCGACGTCAAGTTTGACGGTGCGGTGCCCCCGATCTACAACGCGCTCACGGTCGAGGCCGAGACCCCGATCGGTCATCTGAGCACGATCCTCGAGGTCGAGAGCCAGCTTCCGGGCGGCGTCGTCCGCACGGTCGCCATGTCCTCGACCGACGGCCTGCAGCGCGGCCTCATCGCCACCGATACCGGTGAGCCCATGAAGATGCCCGTTGGCCCCAAGACGCTCGGCCGTATTTGGAACGTCATGGGCAAGCCCGTCGACGGCAAGCCCATGCCCGAGGTGGAGGAGTTCTACCCCATCCACCATGCAGCGCCCCGTTTCGACGAGCTCACCACCAAGACCGAGATCTTCGAGACCGGCATCAAGGCCGTCGACCTGCTCGAGCCCTACATCCGTGGCGGCAAGACAGGCCTGTTCGGCGGCGCCGGCGTCGGCAAGACCGTTCTGATTCAGGAGCTCATCAACAACCTCGCCCAGGAGCACGGCGGCACCTCGGTGTTCACCGGCGTCGGCGAGCGTACCCGCGAGGGCACCGACCTGTTCCTCGAGATGAGCGAGTCTGGCGTTATCGACAAGACCTGCTTGGTCTATGGTCAGATGAACGAGCCGCCCGGAGCGCGTCTGCGCATCGGTCTGGCCGGCCTTACCACCGCTGAGTATTTCCGTGATCGTGGCCAGGACGTTCTGCTGTTCATTGACAACATCTTCCGCTTCTCCCAGGCAGGTTCCGAGGTTTCCGCACTGCTGGGCCGTATGCCGTCCGCCGTTGGTTACCAGCCCACGCTGGCAACCGAGATGGGCGACCTCCAGGAGCGCATTACCTCGACCAAGACGGGCTCCATTACCTCCGTCCAGGCTGTCTACGTCCCCGCAGACGACCTGACCGACCCGGCGCCTGCCACGACGTTTACGCACCTCGATGCCACCACGGTTCTTTCGCGTAGTATTTCGTCGCTCGGCCTGTTCCCGGCTATCGACCCGCTCGCGTCTTCCTCCGACGCTCTCGATCCCTCGATCGTCGGCGAGGAGCACTACCGTGTCGCCGTCAAGGTCCAGGAGCTCCTGCAGGAGTACTCCGACCTTCAGGACATCATCGCCATCCTGGGTATGGACGAGCTGTCCGAGGAGCAGCGCCTTACGGTCAACCGTGCCCGTAAGATCCAGCAGTTCCTCTCGCAGTCCTTCCACGTCGCCGAGAAGTTCACCGGCAACCCCGGTGTCTACGTCCGCGTCGAGGATACCGTCCGCTCCTTCGCCGAGATTGTCGACGGCAAGGCCGATGACCTGCCCGAGCAGGCTTTCCGCTATGCTTCCACGATTGAGGACGTGCGCGAGCGCGCCCGCAAGATGGGGGAGAAGTAGGTTATGCGTATCCGCATCGTGTGCCCCGTGAGCTGCGCCTATGAGGGCGACGCTGCGTTTGTGTCGATTCCGTCCACGGATGGCGAGTTTGGCGTTCTGCCTGCTCACTCCAGCGAGATCTGCACGATCGACCGCGGTTACGTTCGCGTTTCCGATAAGGCCATGGGCACTGTCGACCACACGTTTGCCGTGGCCGGCGGCTATGCCCAGGTTGCGGACGATGTCGTGACCGTTCTCGCCGAGCGCGCTTGCGATTTGGCGACCGTTGATGCCGACAAGCTTAAAGCTGATATTCAAGGTTTTGAAGAGAAGCTGGGTAATTTGTCGGAGGATGATGCACGCCGCGCCTACCTCTATAATGAAATCGCATGGTGTAAGCTCAAGCTTGCCCAATAGTCAAACGATTTAGCGTTCGACCATTTGCGAACACATCATGCCCGGGATGGCCCAGCCATCCCGGGCATGCTTTTTGAAAGGGTAGACCTTGGATATTATCCGCGTTGAGGGTGGCCACGCCATCGGAGGCTCCGTGCCCGTTTCGGGCGCTAAGAACTCCGCGCTCAAACTTATGGCGGCAACGCTTCTGGCGCCGGGCAAGACGACGCTGCAGAACGTGCCCGATATTTCCGATGTCCACGTGATGGGCAAGGTGCTCAAGGGCATGGGCGCTACGATCGATGTCCTTGACGAGCACACGCTCGAGATTGATACCTCTCAGGTCGATTCTTGGGAGGCCCCCTACGAGCTCGTTGCCAAGATGCGTGCTTCCACAGCCGTGATGGGACCCCTGCTGGGTCGCTTCCATCGCGCCAAGATCGCCATGCCGGGCGGCTGCAACCTGGGTGCTCGCAAGATCGATATGCACATTCTTGGTCTTGAGGCCCTGGGCGTTGAGTTCGATACCGCCCACGGCTACATCAACGCTAATGCGCCCCAAGGTCTGCGCGGTACCACCGTCACGCTCGAGTTCGCCAGCGTCGGTGCGACCGAGAACCTCATCATGGCCTCTGTGCGCGCACAGGGTACCACGGTTATCGACAATGCCGCCCGCGAGCCCGAGATCGTCGATCTCGCCAACATGCTCAACGAGATGGGCGCTAAGATTGTCGGTGCCGGTACGCCTGTCGTGACCATCGAGGGCGTGGAAGAGCTCCATCCCGTTACCCATCGCGTAGTGGGCGACCGCATCGAGGCCGGTACCTTTATCGTCGCCGGTGCGCTGATGGCCGACGATCGCGGTGTCGATGTCACGGGCTTTTGCCCCATTCACTTGGGCATGGTGCTCAAGAAGATGGAGCTCATGGGTATCGACTGCGAGCGTACCGACGACGGCGTTCACGTGAATCGCGCCGAGCGCATCAAGCCGGTCGACATCCAGACGCTTCCGTTCCCCGGCTTCCCGACGGACATGCAGGCGCAGATTATGGTGCTCTCCGCCCTTGCCGACGGTAGCTCCGTTATCACCGAGAACATCTTCGAGAATCGCTTTATGTTTGCCTCTGAGCTGGTACGCATGGGTGCCGACATTCGTATCGAGAGCCATCATGCCATGATTCATGGCGTCAAGGGCTTCTCGGGTGCACAGGTTACCTCGCCCGATCTGCGTGGCGGAGCGGCCCTCGTCGTAGCGGGCTTGATCGCCGACGGGACGACCGAGGTTTCGGCCATCCATCACATCAAGCGCGGCTACGAGCAGTTTGTCGAAAAGCTGCAGGCGCTCGGCGCGCATGTCGAGCATGCTACCGTCCCCGATCCCGTCATCTACTAATTACAGGTTGCCTATGTTTAATAAAAAGCCCCTCGCGGATACCACCGCCCGAAGACCCTCAACTGGTGCGCAGGCCAAGATCTACAGTCGCGATAACGTGGCTCGCTATTCCGAGCGCGCTCGTCAACGTCGTCGTAGCCACACGATTCGTCACGTCGCGCTCATTGTCGTGCTTGGCGTGCTGCTGAGTGCCACTACCGCTGCCGGCCTGTGGTTTGCCACCATTATGGGCAAGCTCGGCGATTCTAATGTCATTACCGACAATCTGCGTCGGGTTCTGGTTGACACCGATGAGGCAAAGGATCCGTTCTACGTGCTACTTCTTGGCACCGACGGCCGTCCGGGCGAGGATACGTATCGTGCCGACTCGATTATCCTGGCACGCATCGATCCCACGCAAAAGCAGGCGACGCTCATTTCCGTTCCGCGTGACACCAAGGTCGAGTACAAGGGCGAGACCATGAAGATCAACGCCTGCCATACCGTTGGCGGCGCCGAGGCCATGGTCGAGGCGGTCAACGAGCTGTGCGGTGTTCAGATTTCCCACTATGCCGAGGTCAGCTTCGACGGTATGCAGGCGCTGATTGATTCGGTTGGCGGTATCGACATTAACGCAACCGATGATGTTGACGACCCCGAGCACCTGGATATTAAGATTACCGCTGGCCAGCAGCATATGGACGGTGCCACCGCCCTTACCTATGCCCGCTGCCGCTACACCTATGCCGACGGCGATTACACGCGCATGCGCCACCAGCGTCAGGTGCTTGGCGCCCTTGCCAACCAGATTCTCAATAACTTCGATGCCACGAAGATCTTTGGCCTGGTTAATTCGCTGTCCGATATGCTCGTAACCGATATGAGCGTTCAGGATATCGTGGCTACGGTCAACGCCATGCGCGGTATGGATGTCGACGGTATCTACTCGGCCAACCTGCCCTCGTACGCCGACGAGAGCACCATGATCGACGGTGTGAGCTACGTCTTTGTCTACGAGGACGAGCTCAAGGAAATGATGGAGCGCGTCGATGCCGGCAAGGATCCCAAGGGTCCCAACACCATGGGTCTTTCCGACGGTTCCAGCTCTACGATCGGCGACCTGAACAACAACACATCTGACGATTACGCAAACGGTACCGCAACCTCATCGGTCAGCTCTGACGATTCCGATGACTCAAGCGATTCGAGCGATTCGGACTACTACGAAGAGCCCACCGGCGACGGTAACGGCTACGAGGCCAACTACTAAGTTACGGCGTTTTACCAAACGCCGTAACGGCTCGACGCTGCGCGCCGCCCAAGGCGACAATTTGTCATTCAAAAGGCAGGGCATGACCAGAAGGGCAATGCCCTGCCTTTTTCATGCCAACTTGTTCGCCTTGGACGTCGCTCGCTGACGTTGGCTCAACCTGCGGTGCTGACTACTCCCCTTGCACCAAAAACCGCCCCGTTCTCGGTTTTGAGGACGGGGCGGTTTTGCTTACCTAGATTGTTCGAGTTCCTTATGCAAAGCGGGCGACGAGCTCCTGGAGCACGTCGGTCATCTTGACGAGCGAACTGACCGGGACGAACTCGTTGACGCCGTGGTAGCAATAGCCGCCGGTGGAAAGGTTGGGGCAGGGCAGACCGCGGAACGACAGCTGCGCGCCGTCGGTGCCGCCGCGAATCGGCAGCACTTGGGGCTCAACGCCGCAGGCAAGGTAGGCTTCCTTGGCAACATCAATAAGCTCGGGATAGTCGCGAACGATCTCGGCCATATTTCGATACTGCTGCTTAATCTCGACCGTCACGCGCTCCTCACCCAGACGCTGGTTGAGCATCGAGGCGGCGGCATCAATAAGGTCGAGTTTCTGCTGGAACTTGGCGGCGTCATGGTCGCGGACGATATAGCGCGCTGTGGCGTGATCGACGGTCGCAGATACACCCTCAAGGTGATAAAAGCCCTCGTAGCCTTCCGTATACTCCGGGCGCTGCACGTAGGGGAGCAACGCGTTGAAGTCGCAGAACAGATTGCCTGCGTTGACCATGCGGCCCTTAGCGTCGCCCGGGTGGATGGACTGGCCCTCAAAGCGGACGGTCGCCTCGGCGGCGTTAAAGCACTCCCACTCCAGTTCGCCGATGGGGCCGCCGTCGACCGTGTAGGCGTACTTGCAGCCAAAGGCATCGATATCCAACAGCTCGGCTCCGTGGCCGATCTCCTCGTCAGGGCAGAAGCAAATGCCGAGTGCGGGATGGGGCAGAGAGGGGTCCTGAGCGATACGCGCGACAAGCGACATGATCTCGGCGACGCCTGCCTTGTCGTCCGCGCCCAGCAGCGTGGTGCCATCGCTGCAGACCAGGTCCTCACCTGCGAGGTCGTTCAGGGCGGGAAGCTTGGCGGTACTCATGGCAACGGGCTTACCGTCAACCGTGCCGCAGACCAGGTCGCCGCCTTCGTAGTGTACGATGTGCGGCTTCACGCCGGCGCCCGGTGCAACTTCGGTGGTGTCGAGATGGGCGATCAGGCCCAGGGCGGGCTTGTCCTCAGCGCCCGCACTTGCGGGGATATGCGCGCAGACATAGGCGTGCTCGGTCACGTGGGCATCTTCCGCACCAAGCTCGCGCAGCTCTTCAGCCAGCACGTTGGCAAGGTCAAACTGAACGGCGCTCGAGGGCACCTGGTCGCAGTTTGCATCCTCGGACTGCGTGTTGATCTGGACGTAGCGCAAAAAGCGCTCGAGGACATCGGGGTTCGTGGTGGTGTTTTCCATAAAGACCGCTCCAATCTTGGTCGTCGTGTGCAACAAGAACTCTAGCACGGTATGCCACGGCATACCGCGACGCTTGGATGGGGTAGAATCAGCCATTGAATGCAGAAGGGACGGAAGATCATGGATACGACAATTAGCTCGCGCGAACTACATCTGACGGTGGCGAACGAAGACTACTTGGAGTGCATGGTTCGCATTGAAAGCGAAGAGGGGGAAACCAACGGCGTGCGATCGGTCGACATCGCGCAGCGCCTTGGCGTCTCCAAGGCATCGGTCAATAAAGCGGTTTCGGCGCTCAAGGCATCCGAACTTGTCGAGCAATCGCACTACGGCAAGGTAGTCCTGACCGATCGCGGCCGCGAGGTTGGTACGGCTATCTGGTACCGTCATCGCCTCATCCGCACGTTTTTGGTTCAGGAGCTCGGTGTCGAATTTGAGCGAGCCGATTCCGAGGCCTGCATGATGGAGCATGCGCTATCCGAGGACACGATGAGCCGCTGGCTCGCCTATCTCGAAAAGCAGGGAATCAGCGTCGAGGAATAGCGGGATATATATGGATACGAGTTATTACAACCGCTTTGGTGCCGAGGAACTTACGCGCCGTTTGTCGAGCGAGACCTTGTTGGCGCAGGGCCCCATGGGCAGTGTTCTGTTGAGTGAGTACGATGCCGCCGACATTCCACCGGCGTTTTGGAATCTGGCAGAGCCGCAGACCGTTTCTCGTATCCATCGCTTGTATGTCGCCGCCGGCGCGCAGGTGCTCATTACCAACACCTTTCAGGCATCGAGCTATGCCCTCAAGCACGACCAGATTTCGCCGTCCGTGGCGGAGGTCAATCGCGGGGCCGTCGACGATGCTCGCCAGGCGCACCCTCAGCTGCTGCTGGGCTCGATGGGCCCGATCGGTATTGAGTGGTTTGCCGAGGACTCTGCCGAGTATCGTGAAATCCGAGGCATTGCGCGCGAACAGGCGCACGCCTTGCTCAATGCCGGCGTTGACGGTCTGCTGATCGAGACGGTGACGTCTATCCGTAATTTGCAGCCCATGCTTGCCGGCGCTCGAGATGCCGCCGACGGCATGCCTGTTCTGGTGAGTTTTGTCGTTGACGATAAAGGCGACCTGTTGGGCGATGGCCTCAACATCGAGGCGGCCGTTTTGTACGCCGAAAAACATGGCGCAAACTCGGTTGGTGTTAATTGCTGTTCGCTTGCGGCCGCGAACGCGGCGGTGCCCAGGATGGTTGCATCGGCGACTACTCCCGTCACGGTGCGTCCCAACGTAGGCGATCCGGTCCAGACTCAGGATGGCCCCGTATGGCACGAGAACCCCGAAGCTTTCGCGCGCGCATGCATCGAATGGAGGCATGCCGGTGCCGCAATGGTGGGCAGTTGCTGTGGAACCACGGCAATCACTACGGCAGCGATGGCCGAGGCGCTCGATATATAAAGGGCAGAACCGCTCCATACGGGGCGGTTTTTTTTATTGCTTGCATGTCCTCGGCAGCATTTGCCCAAATGGTGAATGCTGGTGCCGGCAGGTTGCTGAGTGCGTGTTGCGGGTATACCTCACGCGTACCATGATCCAAACACTGTGAGGTGTCTGCGCGTGTGCGCGATAATTCATTTTGGAACTGACGGTTGGCGCGCTCGCGTCGATGAGGACTTCACTGCCGATAACGTTGCCCGTATCGCCGATGCCGTCGGCGAGTTGTGGCAAAAGACCAATCCGGGCAAAACGGTATATATAGGGTTCGACACCCGGCCCCTGGCGAGCGAGTTCGCTGAGCTTGCGGCGGGCGTGCTAGCAGCGCACGGGCTGGACGCCGTGCTCGCTTCGCGACCTGTTCCGACCCCTGCCCTTACGTGGGCGGCGGCTTATGACGGTGAGGCGTGCGGCGCGCTCATGGTGACGGGGTCCCATCATCCGCAGGGTTATCTGTGCCTCAAGATTCGCATGGGTGACGGCTCGACCGCCAACCAGGATGTCATCGAAGAGCTCGAAGAGACCATGGCTCCCGAGCCAATGGGGATCGAGGGGCAATATCGCACCGCGGATATCATTCCTGACTATATGCAGGCGGTGGCATCGTTTGTCGATGCCGAAGCCATCCGCGGCGCGCACCTGCGCGTGGTTGTCGATCCCATGGGCGGCGCAGCCCAGGGTTATCTAGCCGACTTGCTGCGCGAGCTTGGCGTTGAGGTGCACGAGATTCACGCCGGGCAGGCGTCTGACCAAGAAGATATCTGCCCCGACCCCGTTGAGCCTTGGGTGGACGCTTGCGAGCGCACGGTTATCGATGACGGAGCTTGCGCTGGTCTGGTGACCGACGGCGACGCCGACCGTATCGGTGCGGTTGACGAGCGCGGCAGATATATACATCCGCATCAGATCATGGCGCTCGTTTTGGGCGACTTGGTTCAATTTCGTAATTTGGAGGGGCGCGTCGTCGTCAATCTTTCATGCTCGACGCTCGTGCGTCGCATTGCCGAGGCGCTTGGCTGCCGCGTGACCGTCAAACCAGTCGGTTTCAAATATATAGCGGCGGAGATGAAGAAGGGCGGCGTCCTCATAGGCGGTGAAGAAGCCGGTGGTATCGGCATCGCCGCGCATATGCCCGAGCGCGATGGAATCCTCGCCTGTCTAATTCTGTGTGAGCTTATGGCAAAGACGGACGCGCCTTTGGGCGTTCTGGTCGACCAAATCGAGGACAGTTTTGGTAAGACGAGTTACGGTCGACGGGATTTGCGCCTTGAGGCTGAAGACGCCGAAACGTTACGAACCCTGCTGCCGGGCGTAAACCCCAAGTCGATTTGTGGCAAGGTGCCGCAAAACGTTAGTCATATGGATGGCTTGCGTTTGGCATTCGAGGATGACACGTGGCTGCTGGTCCGTCCTAGCGGGACCGAACCAGTGGTGCGCGTCTACGCCGAGGGGTTCTCGGTGGAAGAACGTGATGAGTTGCTCGATGCTGGCTGTGCTTTAGCTAGGGGGACGTATCCGCTTTAACCATGAGACTGCCTTATATAAAGAGATGCTCGGCGAGCGGTAGGTAACGGCTGGCAAACGTTAGTCGGATCCCAAGATGTGTAGGAAATGTGTACGCCCAGATTCCCGCCCACGGGGCCCCTCCGGTCTGGCAATATATCTCCTTGCCGCGCGGCCCGGT
>CABRWN010000018.1 GCA_902474645.1 uncultured Collinsella sp. | reverse complement strand
AGGTCAAAGCCGTAGCCGTCGCAGCCGAGCTCCACGCCCGTCACGCGACGGACAAGCGCAGGGCGGGCCCAGCCGCACGAGGGGCAATGGTAGGCGCCGAGCTGGCCGTATTGCACGTAGTCATACTCCAGCGGCGCGTTGCACTGCGAGCAAAAGCGCGAGTCGCTAATACGGTCGGACTCGGTGTTGGTGGCGCCATCGATGCCAAAGGCAATGCTCGCGTTGGGAACGCGCGCGGCAATCGAGGCGCACAGCGGGTCGTCGGCGTTGTAGATGAGCGTCGTTGCCGGCGAAAGCTCCAACGCGTGGGCGATGACCTCCTGGGTGTGATCGATCTCGCCATAGCGATCTAGCTGGTCGCGGAACAGGTTGAGCAGCACAAAGTACGTCGGCTTGAGCTTGGGCAGAACGCGTACGGTGTAAAGCTCATCGCACTCAAAAACGCCCACGCGCTTGCCACCGGCTCGCTTGAGGCCGCTGCGCGCCTCGAGCAGAGCACCCACCACACCAGGCTCCATATTGTTGCCGGCACGGTTGCACACCACGGTAGCACCGCTGGCAGCAACGGCGTCGGCGATGAGGTTGGAGGTGGTGGTCTTGCCATTAGTACCGGTAATCACCACGCTGCGGTCGACAAGGCTGGCGAGGTCGCTCAGCAACTCGGGGTCGATCTTCATGGCGATGCGGCCGGGAAGCACGCCACCCTGGCGTTTGAGGACAGAGCGCAGTCCCCAGCGAGCGATATCGCTCGAGGTGCAGGCAAGAGATGAGCGGAGGTTCATGAAACCGTTCCTAACGTAAACGACATGGTCGGGTCGAGTGCGTCACTAAAAACCGTAGCGGCGCGCAAATTCCTGGGCAAGCTGCGACACGTCTTCGCAGGCATTGGCCCAGGGGGCAAAGTCGGGAGTGTCCGAGATAATACCGTCCGCTTCCCAAACGGCCTGGTGCGAAAGGTCCCAGGGGTCGTGCGGTTCGGGCCGGCAGGGAAGGTACGGTGTCTGGTACATGGGGTTCAGCAAGAAGAACGCGCCGCCCTCGCAACGGTTAGCGAACTCACGCAGCGCGCGCGTCGCCGGGCGCATCTTGTTTGTTTTGAACAGCAGAATCGTGCGGGCGAGCAGGTACCAGGGGGAGTTCTCGAGTGCATCAGCTCCCACCTGCTCCTCGAGCTGGTGAGCCAGGGTAAAAAAACCGTCCTGGTCTTCCAAGCGGGCGAGGGCAAGCAACACGGTGCCGGCGGCCCGGGTGGGATAGCCCTCCGCCTTAAGAACACGGCGAGAGTAGTTGGCGGCGGCGCGGTAACGAGCGCTCGCCATGCACAGCTGCGAGATGGCCTCGAGCGTGTGGAGCCACCCGATAAGGGCCGGCTGGCTCACGGTAAGGTCTGCTGCGGTGACACCGTCGGCCAAAACATTATTGGCCCAGTAGTGCGGGGCCTCCATATCAAACCCGGGCACGCTTTGTTGCAGGTAGTCGGCCGTGCTCGCCTCGAGCTTCATCAAGTCGCCCAGGCAGGCATCGACGGGCGTGTCGGCCAGGATGATGGCGAGCAGCTGGGCATCGAGGACATGCGCATCGACGCGGACGATCTTGAGCAGCTCATCGCGCATATCGTCGAACAGGCGGTTGCGCGTCTGCTCAAACTCCTCGTCGCTGCCCATGTCCTCGATGCGGCGAAGCTCGTCAAGCAAATGACGATGAACGCCGGCATAGGACAGCAGCGCTTGGGCATGCTCGGTCTGCGCATACTTGTGAGGGTTTGCGCTGACGTCGTTATGGACAAGCTCGCGTGCTGCATCGGTGAGTTCGGGGTGTGATGCCAGATAGGTGCGCTCCAAGTAGGCGGGGATGTAGACGCTCGGATCCATTAGAGGTCTCCTCCCTTAAATGGAAGCCCCTGCTCGGCTGCGCGTAGGATGCGCTCGTCGATCTGGGAGCGCACGATGTCGTTGGTGGCGACCCAGGCGGCAAAGCTGGCGTTGTCGGGCGCGCCCAGGCCCTCCTGTAGCACCGGCGTCGCCTCGGACAGAGCAAGGACAAGCTCATCGGTGGAGCCCGGACCTACGTTGACGCGGGCATAGACGCCATCGGGAAACTCGGTTTGGAAGTAGAGCGCCTCGGCTGCGTGCGGGCATGAGCGCACCAGGATGCGCAGATAGTGCTCGGCGCCCTCGTAATCCAGCTCGCGCCAGGCTGTGCTCATCAGCGCGATGAGCGTCCACGGGTCTAGGTCGCGCTCCGCGTCCTTGGGACGGCGGCGCAGCGGCGTGTTTGCAAGATAGGGCACGGAGTGGGCGGAGCGAAAACGCTTGAGCTCCTCGGCAGGGTATTCGAGCTTTGCCATGGCAAGCATCGCGGTATGGCGGACGCCGGCGGGGTCGTTGGGCGCAAAGTCCAGGCTGCGATTCGCGGCATCCAGCGACATGCGGTAGCGGCCGCTAATGAGCGCGGGCGATGCCAAGGCGGCAAGCCAGCGCAGGTAGGGACGGCGGGTCAGGTCGCCTGCGGCCTCACGCTCGTAGGGGTCCTGCGCCGAGGCAATCTTGAGCGCCAGATCGTGCTCCACCTCGTCGCACTTGGACACCAGATACTGTACGTATTCCTCGTTGGATTCGACGGTGAGCGCCGTCAGCATGCGCTGGGCATCCCAGTTGCCCGGATCGAGCGCGGCTGCCTCGCGGAGCATGTTCTCGGCTGCGGCTTCTTCTTGCTCTGCCTGGGCGTCGTCGGGGATAAAGGGGATGCGGTAGTCGACAGCCTCGACGACCTTGGCAATCAGATGCCCAGCTCGGTCGCGGTCGTGCACGATGAGCGGCGCGGGGTTGCGGGTGAATTGCTCCATTAGACGCTCGACGGCGGGGCCGTCAGTGAGCGGGATATTGTCGCGGCGCAAGGCCTCAAGAACGAGGCGATGGCAATCCTCTTGAATGGGATCGAATGCCATGGGGCCTCCTTTGCTGCGGTTAGGGTTCAAATGTCTCTATATAAAGTTCTAGTTTACCCGCATGTGGCACACCGGGGGTGCCGCACTTGGACTTGCACCTTTGCACCACGAAGACGGATGTCGCACAAATGTCGGCACCTCGGTTGCGCGGGTGGTATCACAGTGCCGTAAACGGTCGATTTTTGGCGGCGAACGGGGCACATTTTGGAGGGGCACAGCCCTGTCCGGGATATGTGGTCAACCTTGATAAAACGTTTGCCCAGCTTGGGAGTATGGATGCCGCACAAGGGTCTTCAGGGATAGAAAAAACGTTTCATCATTGGCGGCTTTAGGGGAATAACTGACCAACCAGAACGGTAAAATAGTGTTTGTCTGAGCGTTGAGACGTTTAGACATCGCGCATTGTCATCGCCGGCAACGCGCAAACCGGTCCTAACGGAGCCAATTGGGTGCTCCGTTATATACGCAAGTCTAAGAGGGGCTTGTTTAGGAGGCACAGTATGGGACGTTTTACCAATCCTCGCGATCTGTACTTTGGTGAGGGCGCTCGCCACGAGGTGAAGAACCTCAAGGGCAAGAAGGCCATCATCGTTTCTGGCGGCAGCTCTATGCGCCGCGGCGGGTTCCTGCAGGACGTCGAGAACGACCTTAAGGAAGGCGGTTTCGAGGTCAAGCTGTTCGAGGGCGTCGAGTCCGACCCGTCCATCGAGACGGTCATGAAGGGCGCCGAGGCCATGCGCGAGTTCGAGCCCGACTGGATTATCGCCATCGGCGGCGGCTCGCCCATCGATGCCGCTAAGGCCATGTGGGTCTTCTACGAGTATCCCGAGGAGTCCTTCGATAACATCATCCAGCCGTTCAGCTTCCCTGAGCTGCGTCAGAAGGCTCATTTCTGCGCCATCTCCTCTACCTCCGGTACCGCTACCGAGGTTACTGCCTTCTCCGTCATCACCGACTACGCCAAGGGCATCAAGTACCCGCTGGCCGACTTCAACATCACCCCTGATGTCGCCATCGTCGACCCCGAGCTCACCTACACCATGCCCGCCAAGCTGTGCGCTCACACCGGCATGGATGCTCTGACCCACTGCATGGAGGCCTACGTTTCCACCTGCGCCTCTATGTTCACCGACGCCAACGCTCTGCACGGCATCCGCGAGATCGTCGAGTGGCTGCCCAAGTCCTATGCTGGCGACCATGAGGCCCGTCAGCACATGCACGAGGCTCAGTGCATCGCCGGTATCGCCTTCTCCTCGGGCCTGCTCGGCATCGTTCACTCCATGGCTCACAAGACCGGTGCTGCCTTCGAGAACGGCCACATCATCCACGGTGCTGCTAACGCCATGTACCTGGGCAAGGTCATCCAGTGGAACTCCAAGGATCCCCGTGCCGCCGAGCGTTACGCTTACGTGGCCAAGGAGATCCTGCACCTTCCCGGCGAGACCAACGAGGAGCTCATCGCTGCACTCGTCCAGAAGATTCGCGACCTCAACGACCAGCTCAACATTCCGCAGTCCATCAAGGATTACGCGAATGGTGGCGTGAAGGTCGACGCCGAGAACCCGCAGATGGTTTCCGAGGAGGAGTTCCTCGCCAAGCTGCCCGAGATTGCCGCGAACGCCGAGCAGGACGCCTGCACGCCCGAGAACCCGCGTGAGACCAAGGCTGCCGACTTCGAGAAGATTCTCAAGGCCTGCTACTACGACACCGACATCGATTTCTAATCGACTCTTGTTATCGTAACGAGGGGCTCCGCACGTATCCGTACGGAGCCCCTTTCTTTTTTCTTTTAGAGAATGGGATAGTTATGGCTGCAATTTTCAATAGCCCCAGCAAGTACATCCAGGGCCCGGACGAGCTGGCCAAGCTCGGCTCCTATGTCGAGCCGCTCGGCGCTAAGGCCCTCGTCATCGTGACGCCTTCGGGCAAGAAGCGCGTCGGTGCCAAGATCGAGGGCGGTTTTGCCGAGGCCAAGGCCGAGCTGCTGTTTGAGGACTTTAACGGCGAGTGCTCCAAGGGCGAGGTCGATCGCCTGGTTGCGCTCGCTCGCGACAACGGCTGCGACATCATCGTCGGCGTCGGCGGCGGCAAGATCCTCGACACCGCGAAGGCCGTCGCCTATTACCTGGAGTCCCCGGTTATCATTTGCCCCACCATCGCTTCGACCGATGCGCCGTGCTCGGCACTTTCGGTGCTCTACACCGATGACGGCCAGTTCGATAAATATCTCTTCCTTAAGGCAAACCCCAACATTGTCCTGATGGATACGACGGTTATCGCGGCGAGCCCGGTGCGCCTGACGGTTTCCGGTATGGGCGATGCGCTCGCAACCTACTTTGAGGCCCAGGCGACGCACGATGCCGACGGCGGCACCTGCGCTGGCGGCAAGGGCGGAATGGCCGGCCTGGCGCTCGCCAAGCTCTGCTATGAGACGCTCATGGCCGATGGCGTCAAGGCCAAGGTTGCGCTGGAGAAGGGTGCGCTCACGCCTGCCGTCGAGCACATCATCGAGGCCAATACGCTGCTTTCGGGCATTGGCTTTGAGAGCTCGGGCCTTGCTGCTGCTCATGCCATCCACAATGGTCTGACGATGCTGCCCGAGTGCCACGGCATGTATCACGGCGAGAAGGTCGCCTTTGGCACCATCGTCCAGCTGGTACTCGAGGATGCCCCGACTGAGAAGCTCGAGGAAGTCTTGGGCTTCTGCATTGAGCTGGGCCTGCCGGTCACGATGAAGGAACTTGGCGTTGCCGAGGTTACGCGCGAGAAGGCCATGATTGTTGCCGAGGCCGCGTGCGCGCCCGAGGACACCATGTGTAATATGCCGTTTGAGGTGACGCCCGAGATGGTCGCAAACGCCATTCTGGGTGCCGACGCACTGGGCCACTACTATCTCATGGATGAGTAAATCAAGCTAAGGAAGGGGCAAAGCCAGCAGATGGCTTTGCCCCTTTTTGCTATGGAGCAAAGGGGTCAGGTTAGTTGAACCAAAGAAGGCGGGGTAGGCCTGCGATGAGGTTTTGCCCCGCCCTCGTTTGACTACAGCTCGCAAACGTTTTGCGCGCGACCCTCGACGTAGGCGACGACGTTGTCGAACTCAATCTTGGCGCGGCGCTGCATGGCCTCGTGCGTAAGAAAGCCTACATGTGGCGTGAAGGTGCAGTTCTTGGCGTTGATGAGCGCGTAGTCGGCGGGGATGGGCGGCTCCATATCAAAGACGTCGATGCCGGCACCGGCGAGCTTATCGTCGTTGAGTGCCTGGGCAAGGGCATCGTTATCCACGATGGCACCGCGGGCGCAGTTGATAAAGACGGCACCGTCCTTCATCTGGGCGAACTGCTCGGTGCCAAAGCTCTTGCGCGTGGTGTCATTGTTAGGCAGGTGCAGGCTTACGATATCGGACTCGGCGAGCAGCTGCTCGAGCGAAACCTGCTCAATGCCGGCCTCGGCTGCCTCGGGATGCTCGTGGCGGGCATAACCCAGCACGCGGGCTCCAAAGGCCATAAAGAGACGACCCGTGGCGCAGCCGATCTTACCGCAGCCCACGATACCCACGGTCTTGTCGCGGATCTCGGTGCCCATTAGGCCGGCGCTCGTCTTGTCGCTGCGAACGGCGGCATCGGCGGCGCCCACCTTGCGCAACACGTCGATGGTCAGGCCAAGGGTGAGCTCGGCGACCGAAACGTCGGAGTAGCCGGCGCAGTTGCGAACCTCAACACCGCGCTCACGGCAGGCGGAAAGCCCCACGTGGTCGATGCCCGTAAAGGCAACGGCGATCATCTTAAGCGCATCGGAGCCGGCGACGACCTCGGCAGGGTAGGGGTTGTTGGCGATCATGACGACCTCGGCGCCCTCGCTGCGTCGAGCGAGCTCGGCCGGATCGGCTGTTTTGGTATCGAAATAGACAAACTCGTGTCCGGCGTCCTTAAGGGGTGCGGAGAGCTCGTCGATGGTCTGCTCGGGTACTCCCAACGGTTCGATCAGGGCAATCTTCATCTTGTGACTCCTCAATAAACCTAGGCGATTAGGCTGGCAATAGATTGTAGGTCTATTTGCCGCAAAGATGCTCCGCGTGTAATTTGCCCGAGGCGTGGGCCGATGGCGTATCATTATCTCTTGCTTGTTTGCACTGCTCAGGGAGGGGCCGCGCATGGCGCAGGAACACGATCTGTTTGATGACATTATCGAGATCAGCAAGGGTTTCGACTTTCTTAAAAACCCGCTTGGCGGTGTGACCGATGCACTCGATCCGTCGGCGCCTCAATGGAATCCTGCTGACTACAAGGAGCGCCCGCGCGGCAACACCATTCCGTGCCTGACCTGCAAAAACGAAAAGAGCGGCTGCACCGCGTGCATGGACGTGTGCCCGGTCAACGCTATCGAGGTCGAGGAAGACGCCATCGAGATCCTCGACTCCTGTCGCAAGTGCGGCCTGTGCGCCGCTGCCTGTCCGACCGAGGCAATCATCTCGCCGCGCCTGGCGCCCAAAAACGTCTACGACGACATTGTCTCGGCGGCGCCTACGAGCCACGAGACCGCCTACGTCACCTGCACGCGTGCCCTTAAGCGCATGCCGCGCGAGAACGAAGTCGTCGTTGCCTGCGTGGGCGATATTACGGCCGAGACCTGGTTCTCGGTACTGGCAGACTATCCCAACGTGAGTGTGTACCTGCCGTTGGGCGTGTGCGATAAATGCCGCAACACCGGCGGTGAGGACATTCTGGGCGAGGCGATTGCGAAGGCCGAAGAGTGGTCTGGCACGGGTATGGGCCTGGAGGTCGATCCCAAAAGCCTCAAATGCCATAAGCGCCGCGAGTACGAGCGCAAGGAGTACATGGAAAAGATCGCCCGCACCACGGGCCTGACGGTGACCAAGCTCAATCCGGCGACGGCGGCGCTGGCCTCGGTGACGCAGAAGCTCAAGGCCCATCGCCATCAGA
This sequence comes from uncultured Collinsella sp., assembly GCA_902474645.1. Taxonomy (GTDB): domain Bacteria; phylum Actinomycetota; class Coriobacteriia; order Coriobacteriales; family Coriobacteriaceae; genus Collinsella. Next base: position 11,365 of record CABRWN010000018.1, on the reverse strand, counting down.
TTACCCAGCTGGAGCGCACGCTCAACACCATGTGCGGCACCACGACGACCAAGCGTCGCCGTTCGCTCACGCACGGGCGTCAACTGGTGCTCTCGACGTTGCAAAACCACCCCGAGCTTGCCCAGAACATGCAGGTGAGCACACCGGAGTGCGATTTTGACAAGTGTACGTCGTGCGGCGAGTGCGTCAACGTGTGCCCCACGTTTGCCTGCGATCTGGTGGGAAGCGGCCGCTTTGCGTTGGAGTCCACGTATTGTTTAGGCTGCGGTGCCTGTGTCAAGGTTTGTCCCGAGCATGCGCTCAAGCTTGTTGAGCACGACGCGTCCAATCTGGTCGTCGTCGATCCTGAAGCCGAAGAAAAGGCCGCCCAGAAGGCGAAGGCTCACGAAGAAGCTGAGAAGGTCAAAGCCGAAGCAAAGGCCAAGCTCGACAAGATGCTTGACCAAGTGGAAAAGCTCGCGGACTAGCTAAACGAGCGTAAATGATGGCCGGTGGGACAGGTACTGCCCCGCCGGCCAAAAAAGTTGCGGTGGAATAGTTCCTGTTTTGCCCTTAAGCGGGCCATTCTAGGAGCTATTCCACCGCAACTAATAGATGGTTAGTTCATGCTGCTTTGGTGGCCGGTTCGACCGGTACCGTTGCGCGTCACGGTTTCATGGAGCAAAAAGAACCCGGGGACCTGTTTGGTCTCGGTGTATTCCATAAGGATGCCGTCGGCGTTGTAGGTCTGCCCACGTATAACGGCGAGTGCGTTAAAGTCGTCGAGATCGAGCACGCGCGTATCCTCGGGCGTGGGATGCTCGATCGTCACATCGCGTTTGCCCGTGGCAATCTTAATGCCAAGATCTTCTTCGAGGTAACGATAGATCGAGTCGTTGACAATCTCGGGTGTCAGCCCCGGTACTTGTGAGCTTAGGTAATAGGAGTCGTCGGAGCACACGGCTTGTCCGTCTGCATAACGGATGCGTTTGGCGCGTGTGAGCTCACAGCCTTCGGGAAACCCGGTAATCTTGGAGAGCGCCTTGCTGCAGATGAGGAGCTCAAAGACGGTGGTGACAGTCTTGAGCTCAAAGCCTCGATTGACCGCGATTTCCTTAAAGGTCTCGAGTCCGCCGCCGCCACGACTCTTCTCGTCACTGATGTTGCGAATGACGCGCATGCCTTTGCCTTGCTGGGGGAGCACGTAACCATCTGCCGCAAGCATCGAGATGGCGCGACGGACCGTCATGCGCGAACAGTCAAACAGCTGCGTGAGCTCAGTCTCCGAAGGCAGATAACTCTGATAGGCGTATGTGCCGTCGTCAATTGACTGCTTCACGTTGTCATAAATAGTTTGGAAGATGGCTCGCGCCACGACGGTCTCCTAGAGCTGAGTGCGCGAGCGGTGGATGAGGACCGCTCGCGCAGGTGTCGATCGATTTACTTGCTGGGGTCGATTATATATTTACCCATGGCACGCAGAGCTGGGTCTGACAGGATGGCGCCGAGTTCGTCGAGGGAAGCCACCTTGGCGACCATCGAGGATACGTCGAGCCTGCCAGAGTCGATGAGCTCGAGCGCGCGACGCTGCGTATAAGGGTTGATGTAGGACGAGGTAAGCACAAGCTCCTTCTGGAAGACCTCGAAGGGCTTGACGGTGATTGTCTCATCGGGCTTGGTGAGGCCGAACATCATGACCGTAGCCTTGTGGCCGGCGATCTGGATGGCCTGCTCGATGGTGACGGGTTTGCCAACACACTCGATAACGACATCGACGTTGCCGACGCCCTCCTGCTTCAGGCGGGCCGGGACGTCCTCGTGGATGGAATCAATTGCCAGGTCGGCGCCGAGTTTGAGCGCAACCTCGCGCTTGCCTTCGACGGGCTCGAGCAAGACAACCTTGGTGGCGCCGGCGTTTTTAGCAAGCTGCATCATGAGCAGACCGATCATGCCGCCGCCGATAACGACAACTGTGCTGCCGGGCTTGATGTTGCACATATCGATGCCGTGCAGGCAGCAGGCGACGGGCTCGGTCATAGCACCCTGCTCAAAGCTGGTGTGATCGCCCAACTTGTAGACTTGCTGCATATCGACGGAGCAGTACTCGGCAAAGCCGCCGTTAACGGTGGTGCCGTAACCGGTCATATGCTCGCAGTAGTGGTTGATTCCGTCGCGGCAGGGTTCGCAGCAGCCGCAGGGATGGTTTGGGTCGATGCACACGCGATCGCCCGGTTTAAAGCCAGCGACGTCGCTGCCCACGGCCTCGACAACGCCCGCAAACTCATGACCAAGGATCGTGGGCGGGGTAACGTCGGCTGCGCCCTTGTCGCCTTCATAGATATGAACGTCGGTGCCGCAGACGCCGCAAGCTTTGACGTTGATCAGAACGTCGCGCTTGCCCACGGCCGGCTTTGCCGATTCCTCGACTCTGAGGTCGTGCTTTCCATAGAAGACCGCGCTTTTCATGGTGACTCCTTAACGTGGCGGTGAATGTTGTAATGAAGTATAGGCATGTCTATAGATATAGACAAGCACATCTAGACAAGTAGAAAAGAAATTTAAAATGCAGCCATCAGCTATGTCAGATTTAGCAGGCGAAATACTGGACATATACCGTTTACGGCCAATAATCGACCGTTTACCGACCGTAGTCTCTATGCTAACTTGTCTAGATAAGTGATGTGATAAAACGTAGGTGCAAGAAGTCAGGGAAGCGGGCCCACCCGTCCTATTGCACGAGGTACACGCAAACGGCGCGTCTGCGGTCTCGAGTGAAGCCAAAACCGCGGCGCTCCGAATGAAGAGAGGGGGGATTCCCCGTCATGATGCAAAAGATACAACGTTTCGGCGGTGCAATGTACACGCCTGCAATTCTTTTCGCATTTTCCGGAATCGTCGTCGGCCTGGGTACGCTGTTTACCACCGAGGCGATCTTTGGCGAGATGGCCACTGCGGGCCATCTTTGGTTTGATTGCTGGAATGTGCTGCTCCAGGGTGGTTGGACGCTCTTTAACCAGATGCCGTTGCTGTTTTGCGTAGCGTTGCCAATCTCGCTCGCAAACAAGCAGAACGCTCGCTGCTGCATGGAGGCTTTGGCCATCTACCTTACCTTCAACTACTTTGTAAGCACAATCTTGGGGCAGTGGGGTCCTGTCTTTGGTGTTGACTTCTCTGTCGAGGCGGGCAGCGGTACTGGTCTTGCCACTATCGCAAGCATCAAAACGCTTGACATGGGCATCATGGGCGCGCTTATCATTTCTGGTATCGCCACGATGCTGCATAACAAGTTCTTCGATACCGAGCTCCCCGAGTGGCTGGGCGTGTTCTCGGGCTCCGTGTTCATTTATATGATCGGTTTCTTCGTTATGGTTCCGGTCGCTCTTATCGCCTGCCTGGTGTGGCCGCATGTTCAGGCTGCTATCTCCGCCTTCCAGGGATTCATCCTTTCCGCCGGTACGTTTGGCGTGGGCGTCTTTGCTTTCTTCGAGCGCGTGCTGATCCCTACAGGCCTGCACCACTTTATCTATACGCCGTTCTATTACGACAACGCGGCGGTCAATGGCGGCATCTTTGCCGCTTGGGCTAACATCCTGCCCCAACTGGCTGCCGATCCGAGCGTTGCTCTTAAGGATGCCGCACCCTGGGCTGCCTATACCTGCCCTGGTTGGACTAAAGTCTTCGGCTCGCTTGGCGTCGCCATTGCGTTTTATATGACCGCCAAACCCGAGCGCAAGCAGCGCGTCAAGGCTCTGCTGATCCCGGTCACCCTTACCGCTATGCTTTGCGGTATTACCGAGCCGCTTGACTTCACCTTCCTGTTCATCGCGCCCGGCCTGTTCGTCGTCCACTGCGTGCTCGGAGCGCTTGGCTGCATGGCTCAAAACCTCCTTGGCGTCGTGGGCATCTTCGACGGCGGCATCATCTCGATGCTCTCGTGGGACTGGCTGCCCCTTTGGGCCGCACACGGTCTGCAGTACGCCATCTCCATCCTTGTCGGTCTGTGCTTTACCGCTCTTTGGGTCGTGGTCTTCCGTTTCCTGATCGTCAAGTTCGACTTTAAGACCCCCGGTCGCGAGGATGACGATGTTGAGGTCGAGCTCAAGTCCAAGGCCGACTACAAGCAAAAGCAGAGCGGTGCTGCTGGCAAATCGGTCGCCCAGAGTAAAGATGATGAGCGCTTGGTGCTTGCCGAGAACATCCTCGATCTGCTCGGTGGCACGGATAACATCATCGATGTAACTAACTGCGCTACCCGTCTGCGCGTTAACGTCAAGGACAAGAGCGTCGTTGCACCCGAGGCTTCCTTCAAGGCGATCGGTACGCATGGTTTGGTGGTCCAAGGTCAGTCAATCCAGGTCATCATCGGCCTTACCGTCCCGCAGGTTCGCGAGAAGTTCGAGAGCCTTCTGAAGTTCGAGAGCCTTCTGTAAACCATCGTCCATCGAAACAATCGGCCTTGCGAGCCGGTATGCACCGCAAGGCCGATTCTAGAGATAAAAAACTCCACTTCTAGGTAACAATTCCAAACCGCGCAAGGCCGCGTGCGGGGACGGATTGAGCAAGCGGCCAGAATGAGGAGGACATCATGTCCAAGAAGAACTATGCCGTGACCATTGCCGGCGGTGGCTCCACCTTTACTCCGGGCATCGCCCTGATGCTGCTTGAGGAGCGCGATCGCTTCCCGGTCAACAAGGTGACCTTCTATGACAACAACGCCGAGCGCCAGGAGATCGTTGCCAAGGCCTGCGAGATCTACTTCCACGAGAACGCTCCCGAGGTTGAGTTCAACTACACCACCGACCCCGAGACCGCATTCACCGGGACCGACTTCGTGCTTGCTCACATTCGCGTTGGCCTGTACGCTATGCGCGAGCTCGACGAGAAGATTCCTCTCAAGTACGGCTGCGTTGGTCAGGAGACCTGCGGTGCCGGCGGTATCGCCTACGGCATGCGCTCCATCGGTGGTGTCATCGAGATCCTCGACTACATGGAGAAGTACAGCCCCAACGCCTGGATGCTCAACTACTCCAACCCCGCGGCCATCGTCGCCGAGGCCTGCCGCGTGCTGCGCCCCAACAGCCGCATCATCAACATCTGCGACATGCCGATCGACCTCATGGATAAGATGAGCCGTATGTGCGGCATCAAGGATCGTCGCGAGCTGCAGTATAGCTACTACGGCCTCAACCACTTTGGTTGGTGGAGCAAGATCTACGACAAGGAGGGTAACGACCTCATGCCGCAGATCAAGGAGCACATGGCAAAGAACGGCTACTTGGACGGCATTGAGCACGAGGCCGGTAAGGAGCAGCACGTCGAGGAGAGCTGGATTCACACCTTCGGCAAGGCCAAGGATGTCTATGCTGTCGATCCCGAGACGATTCCCAACACCTACCTCAAGTATTACCTGTACCCGGACTATGTCGTCGAGACGTCTGACCCCAACTACACTCGCGCCAATGAGGTTATGGACGGCCGCGAGAAGAAGGTCTTTGGCGCGTGCCGCGACATCATCGCCAAGGGTACGGCCAAAGACGGCGGCTTTGAGCCGGATGTACATGCCAACTACATCGTCGACCTTGCCTGCGCGCTGGCCGAGAATACGCTCGAGCGCTTCCTGCTGATCGTCCCCAACGATGGCGCTGTGCCCAACTTCGACCCGACGGCCATGGTCGAGGTGCCTTGCATCGTCGGTTCCAACGGCTTTGAGAAGATCTGCCAGGGCCCGATCCCGCAGTTCCAGAAGGGCCTGATGGAGCAGCAGGTTTCCGTCGAGAAGCTCGTTGTCCAGGCTTGGGTCGAGGGCAGCTATCAGAAGCTCTGGCAGGCACTCACGCTCTCCAAGACCATTCCTTCGGCGAGCGTTGCTAAGCAGATCCTGGACGAGCTCATCGAGGCCAACAAGGATTTCTGGCCCGAGCTTAAGTAAGGACTACTGTCTAGAACCCTCACGCATCTCTGCTTCATTTGCGCCGCCGCGGTGTCCGGATTCGCCCGGATGCTGCGGCGGCGCTATACTTATACGGTTTGAAGTACCTGTACCAAAAGGAGCTGTCGTGTCCCTTTCCATCGGTATCGTGGGCCTGCCCAACGTGGGCAAGTCGACGCTGTTCACCGCGCTTACCAAAAAGACCGGCCTTGCCGCCAACTACCCGTTCGCCACGATTGACCCCAACGTGGGCATCGTCGATGTGCCCGATAGCCGCCTGCAAAAGCTCGCCGACATCGTTAACCCCGGCCGCATTGTGCCGGCTACGGTCGAGTTCGTCGACATCGCAGGTCTGGTGAAGGGCGCTAACGAGGGCGAGGGCCTGGGCAACCAGTTCCTGGCCAACATTCGCGAGACCGACGCCATCTGCGAGGTCGTGCGCTACTTTAAGGACCCCAACGTCATGCGTGAGGTGGGCCGCACGGGCGAGTTCGTCGATCCCGCCGGCGATGCCGACACCATCATGACCGAGCTCATCCTGGCCGACATGGGCACGCTCGAGAAACAACTGCCCAAGCTCGAGAAGGAGGCCAAGCGCGACAAGGAGCTCATGCCCAAGTTCGAGGTGGCCAAGCGCCTGCTTGCCTGGCTCAACGAGGGCAAGCGCGCCGCATCCATGGAGATGACCGACGAGGAGCGTACTGCCGCCAAGGGCCTGTTCCTGCTCACCATGAAGCCCATCCTGTATGTGGCCAACGTGGACGAGGACATGCTCAACGACGATCTGGCGCCCATCGATGGTGTCAAGCCGCTGCCCATCTGCGCCAAGATCGAGGCAGAGCTTTCCGAGCTCGATCCCGAGGATGCCGCCGACTACCTGGAGAGCCTGGGCTTGGAGCAGCCCGGTCTGGACGTGCTCGCGCAGGCGGCCTATAAGCTGCTCGGTCTGCAGTCGTTCTTTACGGCCGGCGAGATGGAGGTCAAGGCCTGGACGGTTCGTCAGGGCGCGACCGCCCCGCAGGCCGCCGGCGTCATCCACACCGATTTTGAACGCGGCTTTATTAAGGCCGAGGTTATTGGCTACGACGACTACATCGAGCTCGGCGGCGAGCAGGGCGCCAAGGCCGCCGGCAAGCTGCGTATTGAGGGCAAGGACTATGTCATGGCCGATGGCGACGTCGTGCACTTCCGCTTTAACGTGTAAGGACGACGCGCATGTTTAAATATGGCAAAAAAGCTGGCTACATGGGTATTGCGCTGCTCGTGCTTGCGGTGATTCCGCTGGTGGTCGCAGCGTGTGTTATCCCCAACATTGGTCCCGAGGTGGCAACGAAGTTTAACGCCGCCGGCGAGGCAACGCGCTGGGGCAAGAGCTACGAGCTGCTGGCGCTGCCGGTGCTCAACCTGCTGCTGAGCGTGGCGACGTACTTTACGGCGGGACGTCAAGCTAAAAACAATGATGACTCCGCCGCCATGGCGCGCATCGTGTGCGAACGCTACCTGCGCAACGGTTGCATCACGGGCGTGTTTCTCAATGTGATCAACGTCTACTTTATGTATTCGGCGATCACCGGTACGGGCTTTGGACTGGGATTCTAGCTTGTCCCTTTAAGCAACGAGCCTGCAAGCATATTCGATGGCTGCTGCGAGGCCGCCGCTCGATCGTGGTTTAAAGACCATGTCGGCGGCGGCCTCGTTTTCGTATCCGGCGCCGCGAAGGGCGAGTGCGGTACCGGCTTCTAAAAGGAGCGGCAGGCCGCGTTGGCTGGTTGCGATTACGGCAGCCTGATTGAGCGAGCAGCTGTGCGCCTGGCATTGGATGGCAAGTTCACCTTGCGCCGGGCAAGGGGCCAGAACGGCGGCGACGCGACTTGATAGCAATGCAAATGCTGTGCGCTCATCGGGCGAAAGGCATTCTGCTTCAACGACGACGAGCTTGGGCAGTGCGCTGTTTGTGCGAAGCGTGGCTCGGTACATGCGGACCGAAGAACCCGACATAGAAAACTCCTGTGTATTCGGCAAAACGTAAACTATAGTTTACGTTTATGTTCGGCTCCATTTCAAACTCGGCTGCATGGACGAACGTGCGAAACAGATTCTTGGCAGGCGGGTCGAAGAGACACGCAGGGACCTTGGTATCTCCAAGGTTGATTTTTGTGTGGCGACAGGAATCAGCCGACCCTACCTCGACCGAATCGAAGATGGGACGGCGAATTTCACGCTCAAGGTTCTATTTAAGATCGCGCCCGCGCTCGGCATGACGGTGTCAGAGCTTCTCGAGGGTATCGAATAGGGCGTTCCCCGCTGCTATTTGACGCTCTTTGGGCGGGTCCCCCTGGTTGCGATGTGCAAAATCGCGAGTATTCAGCACCTGTTCAGCCGTAGATGGTAGCTCGGGCGGCTGGCTTTGCCTTTTTGACAGCAGTTAATCCACACGCTTAATAAAAATGTGGAATAAGTATTTACTAGACGGTCTTTTCGCCTTAAAAGTTCGTCTAACAATCGGCCGATTCTATGCCTCCGGCGGAGAAATTGCAGAATACTCCGATTTTTGCACGGCCCGAGGGGGACCACCTGTCGTTTGAGGCTGCGATAAGTGGAGCTGCCTTAGGAATTACGCCATCGGGATGCGGTCGTGGTTGACTTGGCTGTAGAACAGGCGCTGAATCTCGGTCGCATCGCGTGACTGGCCGAGTGCCCACATGGTCTTGGCCACGAGCGTCTCGGTGGTCATGTCGTCACCGCGCAGAATGCCCGGATGATCGGCGTAAGCACGGCCGACCTCATAAACGCCCAGATCGAGTCCCTCTTCGGGGACCTGCGTGGTCATGACGACGGTGCGGCCCGAATCGACCCAGCGGAAAATTGCCTCCTGGAATGACTCGCCGGACTCGCCAAATTCGGGAATACCGCCAATGCCAAAGGTCTCTAGGATTACAGCATCGTAGCTATCGGCAAGGGCATCGAGGATGCCCGGGTTTACGCCGGGCGTAAGCTTAAGTACAAATACGCGCGGATCGATGCTGTCGTAGAAACGCACCGGGTTTTCGCCCTGACGAGTGCCGTGAAGCCCGTTGCGCACGATGCGGTCGTTGCGGATATAGGCGACGGGCGGATAGTTGACGCTAATGAACGCGTTAAAGCTCATGGTGCGCTGCTTGCGGGCGCGCGTGCCGGCAATGGCGACGCCGCCAAACACAATCGACACATCGTGCGAATGCTCGTCGAGCGCATAGAGCAGGCTCTGGTACAGATTGAGCTTGGCATCAGTAAAAGGGTTGCCCATGGGCTTTTGCGAGCCGGTGAGTACGATGGGCTTGGGGCTGTCCTGAATCAGATAGGAAAGTGCTGCCGCGGTGTAGCTCATGGTGTCGGTGCCGTGCAGAATCACGAAGCCGTCGTGGTCGGCATAACCCTCGACGATGACGTCGCGGATGCGCATCCAGTCGCTGGGGCGCATGTTGGTGCTGTCGATGTTCATGGGCTGCACGACGTCGAGCTCGCAGAGGCCCGAGATCTCGGGAACGCTCTGAGCGAGCTCCTCACCGGTCAGGGCGGGGGAGAGGCCGTTGCCGTCCTCAGTCGATGCGATGGTGCCGCCCGTGGCGATGAGAAGGATGCGCTTCATGCTGGTATTCCTATCGTATTTGCCGCCGCAGAGGCGGAGTCGTTCGGCAGTATTGTGGCACAGGGCGTCCAATGTTCAAACGTATTACATCATCTGTAACGTTTGGTAACACTTCAATTACCGTCAAATAGGGGCCCAGGTCGTGCGTTTGCCGTGCGCTGATGGCTGTGAGGGACGAGAAACCCCATATAACGTGTACACTATGAAAGTTATTTTCGTTCATTCACGCGGGTGGGCACCGGCTCCCCGCCAACAAGAGGGGGAAACCATGGATCAAAAGGCTTCCGCAAAGGTCCTCGTACTCGACTTTGGTGCGCAGTACGGTCAGCTCATTGCCCGTCGCGTCCGCGACCTCAACGTGTATTCCGAGATTGTCCCCTGCGACATCTCGGCCGACGAGATTCGCGAGATGAACGCCTCTGCGCTCATCCTTTCCGGCGGCCCGGCTTCTGTGTATGCCGAGGACGCTCCGTCCATCGATCCCGCCATCTTTGACCTGGGCCTTCCCGTCCTGGGCTTTTGCTACGGTCATCAGATCACGGCCGTGACGCTCGGCGGCAAGGTCGGCCACTCCGAGGTGGGCGAATACGGCCGCGCGACCATCACGCGCACGGCCGGCGCCAAGCTCTTTAACTCCACGCCTATGGAGCAGACCGTGTGGATGAGCCACCGCGACGCCGTGTCCGAGGTGCCCGAGGGCTTTACCGTCACCGCCAGCACCGACGTGTGCCCGGTTGCCGCCATGGAGTGCGTCGAGCGCAAGATCTTCACCACGCAGTTTCACCCCGAGGTCAAGCACTCCGAGTATGGCCAGCAGCTGCTGAGCAACTTCCTGTTTGAGATCTGCGGCCTGGAGCCCAACTGGAGCATGGACAACCTGGTCGAGACCATGACGGCCGAGTTCCGCGAGAAGGTCGGCGACGACCGCGTGATTCTGGCCCTGTCCGGCGGCGTCGACTCCTCCGTCGTGGCTGCGCTGGGCGCTCGTGCCGTGGGCAAGCAGATGACCTGCGTGTTCATCAACCACGGTCTGCTGCGCAAGGGCGAGCCCGAGCAGGTGGAGGAGGTCTTCACCAAGCAGTTTGACGTCGACTTTATCCACGTCCACGCCGAGGACCGTTATGCCGAGCTTCTGGCCGGCGTGACCGAGCCCGAGGAGAAGCGCCGCATCATCGGTACGCAGTTCTGGAAAGAGTTCTTCGCCGTGGCGCAGCAGCTCGAGACCGATGGCAAGCCGGTCAAGTACCTGGCTCAGGGCACCATCTACCCCGATATCATCGAGTCCGGCGCTCGCAAGACGGGCGGCAAGACGGCCACCATCAAGAGCCATCACAACCTGATCCCGTTCCCCGAGGGCGTGCACTTCGACCTCATTGAGCCGCTCGACCACTTCTTTAAGGACGAGGTCCGCGCGCTTGGTCTGGCACTGGGCCTGCCGGGTCACATCGTGTTCCGCCAGCCTTTCCCGGGTCCGGGTCTGGCCATCCGCATCATCGGTGCGGTCGATAAGGAGAAGCTCGAGATCCTCAAGAATGCCGACGCCATCGTGCGCGAGGAGCTCGACGCCTACAACCAGCGTCTGTTTGAGCAGACCGGCGAGCGCAACTCCGAGCACAGCTGCTGGCAGTACTTCGCGGTCCTGCCCGACATCAAGTCCGTCGGCGTTATGGGTGACGAGCGCACCTACCAGCGCCCGATCATCCTGCGCGCCGTCGAGTCCAGCGATGCCATGACCGCCGACTGGGCCAAGCTGCCCTACGACGTGCTGGCCCGCATCTCCGGCCGAATCGTTGCCGAGGTTCCCGGCATTAACCGCGTGTGTTATGACA